>CALBSU010000287.1 GCA_937967285.1 uncultured Acidobacteriota bacterium | reverse complement strand
AGTAGAAAGTAGAAAGTAGAAAGTAGAAAGCGGGGCACGAAAATATGAAAACCCGGTTTCATATTAATGACGACTTTCCTTTCTACTACCGCACCATATTGATTTTGTGGAATGAATATATCGATCACAGCAGCGCCGCGACTGCGGCAGCTGAATTTAGCCGTGGACATTCAGTCCACGGGCGAGTATCAAAATCACAGTGGTGCAGCACTACTTTCTACTTTCTACTTTTTACTCATATTCATGGGATATCCACTAATAATCAACGGCGATGATTTCGGCTACTCTTCGTCTGTCAACCGGGCGATCGTCCAGGCACATCGCGATGGGGTGCTGACGAGCGCGAGCCTGATGGTCAACGAGGCAGCGGCCGACGAAGCAGTCGAGCTGGCGCGCAACAATCCGGGGCTGGCGGTCGGATTGCATCTGGTGCTGGTGCTGGGCAGGGCCGCACTGCCTCACAGCGAGATTCCGCACATCACGGATGACGACGGGCGTTTTACGGACAGTTCATTCAGGGCCGGGCTGAACTACTATTTCAGCGCCGCCGCGCGCCGCGAAATGAAGCGCGAGATGCGGGCGCAGTTCGAGCGCTTTGCGGCGACGGGACTTCCCTTCTCTCACGTCGACGGTCACACGCACCTGCACATGCACCCGACGATCTTTGACGAGCTGATCCGGTTGTGCGAGGAGTTCAACGTGCGTCGAGTGCGGGTCGTCAGGGGCGAGATGCGGACCAGCCTTTCGATCGACCGCAGGCACCTGCCGATCAAGCTGGTCTGGGGGACGGTCTTCAATCTGCTCGGCCGGTGGTGCGAGAAGCGACTGGACGGCCGCGGATTCGCGCGGGCTGAGAAAGTCTACGGTCTGCTGCAGTCGGGCAACATGAACGAAGAATACCTGCTCGCACTGCTCCAGCGGATCGAGCCGGCAGCCGCAGAGATCTACATGCATCCGCTGGATCCCGGAGCTCCGGCGGAGGCGCTGGCTGAGAATCCCGGCGGTCCGGCGGAGCTGGCGGCAATGCTCAGCGGCCGGCTCAAAACGGCGATCGCCGAGGCCGGTTTCACTCCCGCAACCTACAGGACACTGGAATCTCCGTCGCGTGACGTTCACCCCTCCGGCATGGCATGATCTGGTCCAGATTATGAGAACAATCCTCGTCTTATTTATAGCTATCTGCGCGCAGACGCTGGGGGACGTGTTTCTGACCAGGGGGATGAGGTCGGTCGGCGAAGTCAACACGCTCGATGTCGCCGAGCTCTTCCAGATCGGCCTGAAGGTCTTCACCACGCCATACATCTGGCTCGGAATCCTGATCCTGAGCATCTTCTTCGGACTCTATCTGATCGCGCTGTCGTGGGCCGATCTGAGCTATGTTCTGCCGGTAACGGCCTTCGGATATGTGCTCAATGCGTTCATGTCGTGGCAGATGCTGGGCGAGAGGGTGTCATTCGTCAGGTGGCTGGGAACGGTCATCATCTGCGTCGGGGTTGCGGTGGTTTCGAGAACCGAGCAGCGGACCACGCGGCCGGCGGAGGGCGGCGAACCGGCATGAAGACCTTTCTGCTTTTGACCTGTCTGATCCTCGCGTCATCATTGGGAGAGATTCTGTCGGCGCGCGGAATGCAGCAGATCGGCGACGTCTCGTTCAGGCCGCGCGCGCTGATCGGGTCGCTTCTGCGGATGGTCCGCAATCCTTTTCTGATCGCGGGCGTCGCCTGCATGGCCATCTCATTCTTTTCGTTCATCAGCCTGCTCAGCTATGCGGATCTGAGCTTCGTTGTGCCGCTGACCGCCGTCAGTTACATAACCAACACGATCGGAGCGCGCTTTTTTCTGGGCGAAAGGATATCGAAGGAGCGCTGGGTCGGGACGCTGCTGGTCGCCGCGGGAGTCTCGCTGGTCTCGCTTTCGGGACGGATCGAGTCGACCTTCGAGTCCGGCGCCGGCAACCTGCTGAGCGGAATCGTTTCGGTCATCTCGCCGTCGGGCAACGATGCGGGCTCGTCGTTCCTGCAGTTGCCGGTCGCAGCGATCCGTGTGGCATTGCTGATCTGCATTCTGTCGGCTGTGGTCTACTATCTGATCGCGGTCGTGGCCGGGCTGCTCTGGTTCAGGGATCGCAAGCGGCAGCGGGCGCTGGGGACCGGTTTCACGCCGCCGGCGACGATCTTCAAACCCGTGCGCGGAGCCGACACCGAAGCCTGGGAGAATTTCGCCAGCTTCTGCCGGCAGGACTACCCTGAATACCAGATCATCTTCGGGGTGCGGGATGAAGACGATCCGGCGGTCGAGATCATCCGCCGCCTGATCAGCGATTTTCCCGACAGGGACATCGAACTGGTCGTTTCGTCGAACGAGATCGGGCTCAATCGCAAGGTCTCGAATCTGAACAACATGTACCCGCTGGCGAAACACGACATCCTGCTGGTGGTCGACAGCGATATCAGAGTCGAGCCGGATTATCTGCGTCGCGTAGTCGCTCCGCTGCAGAAGGAGAAGGTCGGAATGGTAACCTGTCTCTACCGCGGGACGCACGCAACGACCGCGGGAGGTCTGATCGAGAACATCGGCATCTCATCAACCTTCGGCCCCGAGGTCTGCTCGTCTCGCGCCCTGGAGGGCATCGCATTCGCGCTCGGATCGACGATCGCCACGCGGCGCGAGATCCTCGAATCGATCGGCGGATTCAAAGCTCTGGCCGACTACCTGGCCGACGACTTCCTGCTCGGCAATCTGACGGCCCGGGCCGGCTATGAGGTCGTCCTGTCAGACTGCGTGGTCGAGCACGTTTCGGGTCCGGTGACGATGAGCGCGATGCTCCGTCACCAGTTGCGATGGGGCAGATCGACGCGGATATCGCGCCCCTGGGGCTATCGGGGCCTGATTCTGACCTATGGAACGGCCGCAGCCGTGCTGGCGCTTCCGGCTTGGAACTTCTCTTCGTTCGCCTGGGGGATGCTCGGACTGACGCTCGCGATCCGATACCTGCCGGTATTTCTGATCGGAGTATACGGACTCAGGGACTTCGTTCTGATGCGTTTCTTCTGGCTCGTGCCGGTGCGCGATCTGATCACCTTCGGAATCTGGCTGGTCAGTTTCCGGGGCGATGAGATTCAATGGCGCGGAGACAACTTCCGCGTCCTGCGCAGCGGTAAACTTACTCTTGCCGGCAAGACCGGCGATGCCGCAACCATTCTTCTGAAAGGAGGAAACAACTGAAATGAATACAAGATTCTTTTACGGATCGATCCTGCTGCTGATCGCTCTGGCGATGGCACTCGCAGGCTGCAAATCCGGTCCTCCCACGGCGTCCGAGGGGGCGAAAAAATACGAGATCCGGGGCAAGGTGGTCGCCGCGGACAAGTCGAAACTTGAAGTGACGATCGCGCACGAGGCGATTCCCGGCTACATGGAAGCCATGACCATGCCGCTCAAACTGTACGATGAGTGGGTCTATGACGAACTGAAGAACGGCGCCCAGATCCAGGCCACGCTGGTCGTCGACGGAGAGAAGACATGGCTCGAGAATCCGATCGTGACAACGGTCGCCGATCCGAGCCTGATCAATAAAACGGAGGAGAGCGGCGTCGAACCATCGGTCGGCGCCGCCCTTCCCGATTTCAGCCTCGTCAATCAGGACGGCAAAAAGATATCGACCGGCAGTTATCGGGGGCGGATACTTGTCACGACCTTCATCTACACCAGGTGCCCGCTGCCC
>CALBSU010000286.1 GCA_937967285.1 uncultured Acidobacteriota bacterium | reverse complement strand
TTGAGCTCTCCCTCGTCGTATGCCCGCCAGAAACTGTTGATCGTCTCGTTAGCGCTACGTTCGTCCCTGTGCGTGCTGATGAATGTCAGATTGTCCTTGTCCAGACTGACGCACGTCCGATAAAGCCCGGTGCCGTATTGTTTGATCACTACCGCGATCACCTGCTCGCGATCCTGTGATGCCTTTCTTCTCGATGTCGTCTCGGGTGTTGTCTTCGTCGTTCTCTTCATGTCTCTTCCTGCTCCTTGCTTTTACTGTCCACACTTCTCCCGGCTCGCCGTCACTCGGGTGACGCGACCGATCATTACTATTGGGCCTGTTTTCTGTTCCTCGGCTGGGTCTCGTTCGCTCTCACTGAAACGCCGGATGCTCGACCTTCGTTTCAATTTTTTTGAGGAGCGATCCTCGATCTCCGTGCGGCTTTCCGCGTTTTCGGTTCGCCGCTGCGATGACCGAAAATATACCGAAAACATCCGAGCTCTGCAAGTAAAAAGTTTCTTCAGCTGTAAAAATTTTTCGAAAGAGCGGGTGATTGAGAGGCAGAAGGCGAGTCTGCTTGACCTTGATGCGAAGAGGAACATAAACTTGATATTTCGCTGGTCGGGGTAAATGTCATCATGAGCAGTTAACAACAGGATCAGATGAGGGGACCAATGTCACACAATCTTTTCAACACGTGTCAGGAATTCGAGGCAGGCGGAGGAGGTAAGGGGCAGTTCTATTCGCTTCCCGAGCTGGAGAAGCAGGGAATCGGGCCGATTTCGAAGTTACCGGTGAGCATCAGGATAGTGCTTGAATCGGTGCTGAGGAATTACGACGGCATCAAGGTGAAGGAAGAGGATGTCAGGGCGCTGGCGAACTGGGGTGCGAAGGCCGAGCGGGTGGACGAGATTCCGTTCATCGTGGCGCGGATCGTTCTGCAGGATTTCACGGGAGTGCCTTTGCTGGTGGATCTGGCGGCGATGCGATCGACGGTGGCGAGGATGGGAAGCGATCCGAAGATCATCGAGCCGCTGGTGCCGGTCGATCTGGTGGTGGATCACTCGGTCCAGGTCGACGTTTTCGGCACAGAGGATTCTCTCCAGAAGAACATGGAGATCGAGTTCCAGCGCAATCGCGCGCGGTACCAGTTTCTGAAGTGGGGAATGCAGGCGTTCGAGACCTTCAAGGTTGTGCCGCCGGGGATCGGGATCGTGCACCAGGTGAACCTCGAGTATCTGGCGAAGGGAGTGCTCGAGAAGAACGGCGTCTACTATCCTGACACGCTGGTCGGGACCGATTCGCATACGACGATGATCAACGGTCTGGGCGTGGTCGGCTGGGGCGTCGGAGGCATCGAGGCAGAGGCCGGGATGCTCGGTCAGCCCGTCTATTTCCTGACGCCGGACGTGGTCGGAGTGCATCTGAGCGGGAGTTTGCGCGAAGGGGTGACGGCGACCGATCTGGTGCTTCATATCACCGAGATGCTGCGCGCCGCCAAGGTTGTCGGCAAGTTCGTCGAGTATTTCGGCGAAGGGGCGGCATCGCTTTCGCTGACGGATCGCGCGACGATCGCCAACATGGCTCCGGAATACGGTGCGACCATGGGCTTCTTCGGCGTCGACGAGGAGACGTGCCGTTACCTGGCCGCCACCGGACGGACCGAGCAGCAGATCGATACTTTCCGCAACTATTTCAAGGCTCAGGGGCTTTTCGGCATCCCGCGCAAGGGCGAGGTCGAATACAGCCAGGTTCTTGAACTTGATCTCTCGACCATCGAGCCGAACGTCGCCGGCCCGAAGCGGCCGCAGGACCGGATCGAACTTTCGAAGCTCAAGGAGAAGTTCAACTCACTCTTCGAGAAGCCTGTGCTCGAGGGCGGGTACGGCAAGAGCAGTGAGAATAAAGGGCAGCGTTTCGGCACGAGCGTCGCGGCGCAGCGGAGCAGCCTCGTGCAGCTCGATCGCAGCTCCTCGGCGCCGCAGGTGGCGATCGACCTCGGACACGGAGACGTGCTGATCGCGGCGATCACCTCCTGCACCAACACCTCGAACCCGAGCGTCATGCTGGCGGCCGGCCTGCTGGCCAAAAAGGCTGTCGAGGCGGGGCTTTCGGTCAAACCGGCGGTCAAGACCTCGCTCGGTCCGGGTTCTCGTGTCGTCTCGGATTACCTGGCGAAGACTGGACTTCAGACATATCTCGATCAGCTCGGGTTCAACATCGTCGGATACGGCTGTACGACCTGTATCGGCAATTCCGGGCCGCTCGATCCGAAGATCGAGGAAGTGGTCGTCAAGAACGATCTGATCGCCGCCAGCGTGCTGAGCGGCAACCGTAACTTCGAGGCTCGCGTTCATCAGAACATCAAGGCCAATTTCCTGATGAGTCCGCCTCTGGTGGTCGCATTCGCGCTGGCCGGAAGTGTGGACATCGACATGCAGAGCGAGCCGATCGGCAAGGGAACCGGCGGCCGGGATGTCTATCTGAAGGATATCTGGCCGTCGATGGCTGAAGTCTCCGCGGTCATGAAATCGGCCATGGATCCCGAGACTTACCGCCGGCTCTACTCTGATTTCACCTCGGAGAACCCGCTCTGGAACGAGATTCCGTCGAGCGTCGGCGATGTCTACGAGTGGGACGTCCAGTCCACCTACATCCAGGAGCCTCCGTTCTTCGAGGATTTCGGAATGTCGGCCGGCGTTATATCGGATATTCAGGGTGCCCGACCGCTGGCGATACTCGGCGATTCCGTCACGACGGACCATATCAGCCCGGCCGGCGCCATCAAGCCGAGCTCGCCGGCAGGGAAGTACCTGATCGAGAACGGGGTGGAGGTCGCGGATTTCAACAGCTACGGCTCCCGTCGCGGGAACGATCGGGTCATGACGCGCGGCACTTTCGCCAACGTCCGGATCAAGAACCTCATGGCGCCCGGCACTGAGGGCGGCGTGACGGTCTACCGCGATGCCTCCACTCCCGCCGGCGAGCAGATGAGCATCTACGACGCATCTGTCAAATATCAGAGCGCCGGCGTTCCGCTGGTCGTGATCGCCGGTCAGGAGTACGGAACGGGAAGTTCGCGCGACTGGGCGGCCAAGGGGACGCGCCTGCTCGGCGTCAGGGCTGTGGTCGCTCAGAGCTATGAGCGGATCCATCGCAGCAATCTGGTCGGGATGGGAGTCCTGCCGCTGCAGTTCAAGGACGGAGTCAACGCGCAGACGCTCGGACTCGACGGGACGGAGACATTCGATGTGACCGGACTCGACGGCGAGATCAGACCGCGTCAGGATGTGACTCTCGTCATCCATCGCGCCGACGGAAAGGTCGAGAATGTTTCCGTCACGCTCAGAATCGATACTCCGATCGAGATCGACTACTACCAGCACGGCGGCATCCTTCCGTATGTCCTCCGTCAGTTGATCAGTCAATCGAAATGATC
>CALBSU010000285.1 GCA_937967285.1 uncultured Acidobacteriota bacterium | reverse complement strand
CAACACCGCGCCGCGGACGGTGCCGAGGTTCGAGCAGTTCATCCCGGCCGGCCGGGGCGGATGGATGAAGCTGTGGCAGACGGGCGGAGCGTTCGGAATGACGGGCTCGATGATCAACTTCAACCCGAACGCCGCGGCGGCAGGCAACGCCTTCAACCAGGGGCATAACCTGCATGTGCTGACTACGACTTCGTCGATGAGCTACACCATCCCGGTCTTCCCGGCCGGGTGTTAGTGCCTCATCAAATTGATTGAGAGGGATCAATCGCAAAGGCCGCAAAGGTGGCAAAGGAGAATTAGCCGCAAAGGCCGCTAATTCTCCTTTACCACTTTTGCGGCCTTTGCGATTATCCCTCTTGTGGGAAACAGCGTTCAGAGTGGTTATGAACAGGATTCATTTGACTTTCAGTCGTTGGCCCTGTTTTTTTATTGACCTGACCGGACCGATTGCCGGATAAATACCGGATGACTCGATATCAAGTGACAGGGATCCTGCTGCGTCCGGCGGAGCCCGGCGACGAAGGATTCCTCTTCGATCTGTATGCCGGTACCCGGGCTGAAGAAATGGACGCCTGGGGCTGGGATGAGGCTCAGCGGCAATCTTTTCTGGATCTGCAATACAGAAGCCGGCGTGCCCATTATGACGCCTATCCGAACAAGGACGACCGGATCATCCTGGAAGACGGAAGACCTGTCGGTCGACTGTTCCTGACGCAATTTGAAGATCAGATCATCATCGTGGATATCGCGCTGATCCCGGACTGTCGCGGCCGCGGAATCGGTGCTGAACTGATCGCTCATGTGCTGGATGATGCGGAGCGCTCCGGCAGATCGGTTACACTTCACGTCGAGAAGTCCAATCGGGCTCAGCGATTGTACGGGCGACTCGGATTCGAGATCGCCGGCGACGAGGGCGTATACTGGCTGATGATCAGGCGACCGCCGAGCCGGAACGAAGAAATCAAAGGAGATTGAACCAAGGTGCTGGATTCTTTGCATTATGAAGACTATGCCGGGTGTCTCAATACGAAGTTTACCGCCCGGATGGAAGACGGCTCCCAAATGGAGTTTGAGCTGATCGGGGTAGTCGATAAATCGCCGTCGGAGAAGCAGGAGCAGTTCGTGCTGACCTTTCTTGGCCCGGCCGATGCGCCACGCAGTCAGGGAACCTGGATGCTTCATCACGATGAGCTTGGTGAGGGCCTGGTGTTTCTGGTTCCGGTCGCGCTGGATGATTCCGGATTGACCTGCGAAGCGGTCTTCAATCGCATGAGGTCTGTCGAGCAATGAGTCGCGAGAATCAGAATTACGGGTTCGCACTGCGCCCGTTTCTGGATGCGGACGAAGAATTCCTGGTCGGGCTGTACCGCTCAACGCGCGAAAGCGAACTGGCGATGGCTCCGTGGAGCGATCAGCAGCGCGAGGCCTTCGTCAGATCACAGCATGCGGCGCAACTCGGACATTATCAGTCGAAGTACCCGGCCGCCGAGCATCTGATCATCGAAGTCGAGGGCAATCCGGTTGGACGGATTTACGTCGACCGTCGCAGCGACGAGATTCGCATTCTCGACATCAGTCTTCTGCCCGAGCATCGCGGGAGGGGAACAGGTTCGCCGATAATCGGTGAACTGATGCGTGAAGCATCCCGCGACGGCAAAAGTTTGACCATCTATCTTGAGTCGATCGGCGATGGCGCCAGGTCAAGGAGTCTGTTCGAACGACTCGGTTTCAGGCCCGTGGAGACGAACGGGTTTCATATCCTCTACAGCTGGCGCAATCGGACCGGATCGCCGGATGCGCGAATTTAACTCTGTTCGCAGAAGTCAGAGAAGCGGATACGCCCACAATGCCGATATCTAAATATTCTTATCTGTCGGCAATTAGCCGAACCGCTGCTTGACTAAGTCGCCTTAACGGCCTACGATCATCACGCATTCCAATCAGTCAACGTAATTCGACGGCGGGCTGGTTGCAGATCCGCTCGCGTTTAAGAGTTACGTCGTCCAAAGACTTCAAACCATAGTCTCAGTTTCTGCGACTGCCCGTTTTTCGGTACCCCTCACCCAAAGCAGTAATTCTCAAATCACCAGGATCAGTCTAACCTTTTGATTGCTTCAGAGGAGGCAGCGGATATGGCGGAACCTTTTTTGTCTGAAATCAGAATAATGTCATTCGGGTTTGCTCCGAAGGGGTGGGCTCTGTGCAATGGCCAAATACTTCCCATCAACCAGAACCAGGCGCTCTTCAGCCTGCTCGGTACGACATACGGCGGGGACGGGCGGACGACTTTCGCACTGCCCGATCTGAGAACCCGGACGCCGATACACTTCGGACCCGGTCATAATCTCGGCCAGAAAGGCGGAGAGTCGGCGCACACTCTGACGGTGGCTGAGATGCCGTCTCACACGCACAGCCTGGAAGGCACGAACACGGCGGCCACCCTGGATGTTCCGGCCGGCAACGTGATCGGCCAGCCGAGCATCAACGGATTCGGTCCGGCAACCAGTCTGGGAGCCATGAATCCGGGGACGATAGCCAATAACGGCGGCAGTCAGCCGCACCAGAACATGCAGCCTTACACGACACTCAGTTTCTGTATTGCGTTGCAGGGAATCTTCCCGTCGCCAAATTAAGGAGAGACTATGGGACAACCGTATGTTGGAGAAATCAGGATGTTTGCCGGCAACTTTGCGCCGGTGGGCTGGCAATTTTGTGACGGTTCATTGCTGGCGATTGCCGAGAACGAGACTTTATTCAATCTGATCGGGACGACCTATGGCGGAGACGGGCAGAACACCTTTGCAGTGCCGGATCTGCGGGGGCGAATTCCCATTCATTACGGGAACGGAGTTCCGCTGGCACAGATGGGAGGATCTGAGGAGGTGACGCTGACGATTGCGCAGATTCCATCGCACAATCATCCATGGCTGGCGTCGAGCGCGGCCTCCACGGCGAAGACGCCCGGCGGCAATGTTCCGGCAACCGCGCAGGGCGACCTTTACACAGGGAGCTTCAGCCCGGTGGCCATGAGTCCGCAGGCGCTCGGTTCAGCCGGGGGCAGTCAGGGGCATTCGAATATGCAACCTTACCTGTGTCTCAATTTCATCATCTCACTCTACGGGATCTTTCCCAGTCCGAGTTAAAGGAGCAAAGCATGGCAGACCCATTTGTGGCAGAGATCAGGATCTTTCCTTTCAATTTCGCACCCAAAGGCTGGGCATTCTGCAACGGGCAGTTGTTGCCGATCTCGCAGAACACCGCGCTATTTTCACTGCTCGGGACGACCTATGGCGGGGACGGTAAGAGCACATTCGCGCTGCCCAATCTGCAGGGCAGCGCGCCCATGCAACAGGGACGCGGGCCGGGACTGTCGACATATGTGCTCGGCGAACAGGGCGGGAGTGAGACGGTGACGCTGATAACAACGGAGATCCCCGTTCACACGCATTCAGCGATGGGTTCGTCGGATGATGATGATTCGACGATTCCGGTCGGCAATTCCTACGGTCAGCTGAGCGTAGCCTACGCCCCGGCCGCAAACCTGACGTCGATGGCTCCTCAATCGATCTCGCCGGTCGGGGGAGGGGCGCCGCACAACAATATGCAGCCGTACCTGACACTCAATTTTTGTATAGCGCTGCAGGGGGTATATCCTCAGAGGCCTTAGGCGGCATGCAAGCAGGATAATTATCCGGGCGAGTGCCTGTCAGGTATTTAATTGACATCGGCATCGCCCGGATATATCCTGCCTTTTCCACAAGTAATGGGGTGCCGATCGACTCACTGACTACATAAAGATCGGCAAATCATTCAGCTCACTGGGCCAACTCAACTAACTATTTCAGAAGTCGGATTCCGCTTTCAGCCCCCTGGCGGTGGCCGTTCAGCTCTTTGCCGCAGACAACATTACCGGCAGGCGGTCGTCCGGGCCTCAGGACCGGCACTGATCCGCGAACAACCCGATACAAACCGATCACGATCGGATTCCGCAGAGATTCAAGGACAAGATTATGCGATCACATCTGTTCCGCCGTTTATCGACAGTCGTCATTCTGGTCGTCTCCATCATCGCTCTCTCGCTGATCAGCGGAGGAGCATTCAATGGTCAGGATTCGAGGGCTGTTTCATCCGCCGGGACGGCAAAAGGCGGGGGATCATTCGATAATCAGCGGCGTGTCGGGCCGGTCAGAGTCGTCCCGCGGATTGATCCGTATCGGACGGCTTTCAGTTTCAGCGAATCGGCGGGGATGAGCCTGGTGATCCCGATGATCACTGCGGTCAAGAGTTCGATGCTGGCGACCGACGTCAACGGCAACGGCTTCGTCAATCCGGGCGACACGCTGATGTACTCGGTTGTGGTCTCGAACGCCGGCACGGATGCGATGAATGTCGTCTTCACGGACACGCTGGATGCGAACCTCACGCTGGTCGGATCCGCGATCGCGTCACCGATCGCCGTCAATGACACTTACGCTTCGATCGGCAACGTCGGGATCACCGTGCCGGCCGTGGGCGGAGTGCTGGTCAACGACGTCAATCCGCAGGGGACGGGCACTGTGATGGTTGTCGCCGCGGCGGGAGCCACTTCCCAGGCAGGCGCTTTCTCGATCGGCACGGACGGCAGTTTTGCTTATTTGCCGCCGTTAGGTTTCGAAGGCGTGGACACTTTCACATACACCCTGACTCACAGCAACGGCAAGAGCGACACTGCCACAGTCACGATCACCGTCAGCGGGATGATCTGGTTCATCAATGCTGCTGCCGCACCCGGCGGGTTTGGCAGATTGAACGCTCCTTTCAATACGCTTGCAGCATTCCAGGCGGTCAACAACGGGGTGGGCAGCAACCCGGCAGCCGGCGACACTGTCTTCATTTATGCCGGAAACTACACCGGCCCGCTGACGCTGCTCAACAATCAGAAGGTGATCGGCGCGGGGTCGGGAACCGGGACGACACTGGCGGGGCTGGCCGGTATCACGCTGCCGCCGTTCAGCAATGCACTGCCGGCCACGGATGGCTCAAGACCCTCTTTATCGCATTCCTCGACACTGCTGACGCTGGCGAGCGGGAACACGATCCGCGGATTCAATGTCTCGAATACCGGCGGAAACGGCATCACGGGCACCAATTTCGGAAACCTGACGGCCAATCTGGTCAGTGTCACTTCGACCACCGGGAGTTGTACGTCCGCCGTCACGCTGACGACCGGCAATCCGAATGCCAGCTTCACCGCGATCAATGCCGCAAATTGTACAAACGGCATCGTGCTCAACGGCACGACCGGCAGTTTCACCGTGACCGGAGACGGGACACTGGCTCGCAACGGTTCGGGCGGGGTGATCAATAATATCCTGGATGACGGCGTTTCGCTGACCAATGCGACCAACGTCACGCTGCAGTCGATGAACCTGACCAACATCGGCGATACCAACATCGCCAACTCCACGCTGGCCACTACAATCGCGGGCGATCATGCGGTGCAGATCAGCGGCGGAAGCAATGTCGTACTCTCGGGCGTCTATATCCAGAACCCGAAGGGCGGAGTTCTGGCGCTCGACCTCATCGGCACCAACCGGATCAACAGCAACAGCCGGATCGAGGACCTGACGATAAATTCAGGACACGGGATCTACGTTGCCAACGCCAACGTCAGCATGACGCTCTTCGAACTGAACAACATGCAGATGGTCGACAATGCGTCGACGTACTCGAATGCCTTCTTCCTCACGCGGGGGACGGGGAATGTGGCAGTGACGGTCACCAACAACTGCATCTTCGAGGACCTCGCCTCACAGGCAATAACCGCGGCCGGCGGGGAGGGAGCTCCGATCACGGGAACGCTCACGACCACAATTTCGAACAGCACATTCAGGAACGGTAAGGCGGGAACGGGTGAGAACAATGTCGGGATTCTGACCAACAGGGGCATTCACACCGCGACGGTCTCGAACAATACCTTCGATAACATCGCCGAGGAAGGCAGCATTGCCAATACCAGCATCATTCGGACGCAGAACAACGGCGGCCAGATGACTGCAACCGTATCCGCAAACCAGATACAGAATATCTTCTATTCGTCGGGCGGACGGCATGTCATCGGTCATGTCTTTGAACCTCTGGCATATACGGCATCCGATTTTTCAAACATTACGTTTGAGAACAACAACGCAACCAACATCACCTACACCGCTACGAATCGTGAGTTCATCTTTGTCGATTACAGAGGCACGGCATCGGGAGGCAACGTCAAGGTCCTCGGCAATACTTTCAACATGCCGACCTCGGCCAGCACTTCTCAGATGATCGAGTTGCGGTTCCGTCAGAGCAATGCATCGACGGTGAATGTTCGGGTCAACGGAAACGTTGGCACGGGCAATACCGGCAGCGGCTCAGGTTTTCTCGATATCGACGCCGAGGACCACGCCACAGTCAATGCGACGGTGACAAATAACAATTTTACAAACAGCAATGGGACTCCGGGGCCCACGATGGTCTTCGCCACAGAGACTGCGACGTCGACGATGTGCGCCAACATCAGCGGAAACACGCTCAGTCCGGCGACCATCACGCTCAACGAGACGGCCGGGACGATGAACATCACGCAGCCCAGTGCCGGAAATCTGGGGGCGGTGAACGGCGGGGCGGCCGTCTCCAGTTCGGGCTCACCGGCATTCAATCAGGGTACTTGTGCTTTGCCGCCACTGATGGCGCCGCTCGGCGGAGCGGAAGGTGAAGTGACACGGAATGGGGGAGGAAACCAGCAGACCATTTTCGAGAGGTTGCAGGGTTGGGTCCGTCCGATCTTCTCCGCATTCGCTGCTCCGGTCGGTCGTTTCAACGTCGGCCGTCTGAGCAACTGGGTTTCGCCCGCCGTCAGCGCGGCCGGGGAAGAAACCAGGTCAATCACTTCGAAACCGGTTGTATCAGAGCCGCCGCAGCGGACGATGCTCATCGATCGTAAGACCGGCAACTATCGGGTAGTGCCGACTGCCGCGCTGCCATCGATGATGGCGGGCGAGACGATCACGATCAACGGCGGAGGCGGCGGATTCACGCTGCCGGCCGGCGAGAGCACGACGATCATGTTCAACGCCACGATCGCCGCGGGTTTCACGGGCAGTGTGATGACGAATCAGGCGGCGGTATCAGGCTCGGGTTTCGCGACCGTTCTGAGCAACAATCTGATAACGCCTGTCTTCCAGCCGGTGACGATCTCCAAGGCGTTCAGTCCGACGAGGATTGCCCCGGGCGGCAGTTCGACGGTCACGCTGACGCTGGCCAATATTAATCCTGTCGCTCAGACCAATGCGTCTTTCAACGACACGCTGACCAATATGACGGCGGTCGGCGGAGCGGCGGGGGGCACCTGCGTCGGGGCTTCGTCGAATGTGCTCGGAGTGGGAGCGACGAATCTCAGTTTCTCGGGGATCACGGTTCCCCCCGGCAGTTCCTGCACCGTGACCTTTGCCGTGACCAGTTCGACGACGGGAGTTCATGCGAATCAGACGTCCGGGGTGACGACGGCCCAGACTACGCCGACTGCCGGACCGCCGAGCAATTCGGCGAATCTGACCGTTGCGGCACCTCCGACGATCAGCAAGGCATTCGGCGCGGCTACGATTCCGCTCAACGGGACGACGACGATGACGCTCAATATCGCCAATCCGAATGCGAGCCTGGCGCTGAGCGGCATCGCGGTGACGGACAATCTGCCGGCGGGTCTGGTTGTCGCGACGCCGAACGGCTTGACCGGAGCCTGCGGCGGGACGGTGACGGCCGTGGCGGGATCCGGCTCAGTCAGTCTGACGGGCGGATCGCTTGCCGAATCGGGCAGTTGCATGATCACGGTCAATGTGACCGGGACGACGGCGGGTGTGAAGAACAATACGACGGGCGCGATCAGCTCGACGGAGACGGGCGCCGGCGCAACGAGCAATACCGCCAGTCTGACGGTTGTAGGCCCGCCGGTGATCAGCAAATCGTTCGGGGCTGCGACGATCCCGCTCAACGGCTCGACAAGTCTGACATTCACCATCACCAACAATAATTCGGTCACAGCGAACGGCGTGGCAATGACTGACAATCTGCCGGCGGGACTTGTGGTGGCGACGCCGAACGGTCTGGTCGGAAACTGCGGAGGCGCGGTTACCGCAACGGCCGGTTCGGGAACGGTCAGCCTGACTGGAGGGTCGATCGCATCAAACGTCGATTGCGTCTTCTCGGTCAATGTGACGGGAACGACCTCCGGGCCGAAGAACAACACGACCGGCAATGTCAGCTCGACCAACGGAGGCACAGGCAATACCGCCAATGCGAGCGTGACGGTCATCGCGCCGCCGACGATCTCGAAGGCATTCGGAGCGGCGAGCATCCCGCTCAACGGGACGACGACGCTGACGCTGACGATCAACAATCCCAATGCGGGTAGCTCGCTGACCGGAGTGGCGGTGACGGACAGCTTCCCGGCCGGACTGGAAATCGCGGCGACGCCCGGGTTGAACAGCACCTGCGGCGGAACCCCGACGGGGACTGCCGGTTCGACATCTCTCAGTCTGACGGGCGGATCGATCCCGGCATCTGGAAACTGCACGGTGACGGTCAACGTGACTGGCACGACCGGAGGAGTCAAAATCAATACGACGGGGAACGTCAGCTCGACCAACGGCGGCACGGGCAATTCCGCCACGGCTAATCTGACTGTGGGAGTCCCGCCGACGATCACGAAGGCGTTCGGAGCATCGACGATCCCGCTCAACGGATCGACGACGATGACGCTGACGATCGCCAATCCGAACGCGAGCCTGGCTCTGACGGGAGTGGCGGTGGCTGACAGTCTGCCGGCCGGCCTGGTGGTTGCGACGCCGAACGGCTTGACCGGAGTGTGCGGCGGTACGGTGACGGCCGTGGCGGGGTCCGGCTCAGTCAGTCTGACGGGCGGATCGCTGGCGGCCTTGGGCAATTGCATAATCACTGTCAATGTGACCGGAACGACGGCCGGAGTGAAGAACAACACGACAGGCAATGTCACTTCGACCGAGACTGGCGCCGGCGGGACCGGATCGGCAACTGTGACGGTGGTGGCTCCGCCTTCGATCAGCAAGGCGTTCGGTGCGGCTACGATTCCGCTCAACGGATCGACGAGCCTGACCTTCACGATCACCAACAGCAACTCGACGGTCGGACTGACCGGAGTCGCGATGACTGACAATCTGCCTGCGGGGCTGGTGGTGGCGACGCCGAACGGGCTGGTCGGAAACTGCGGAGGCGCGGTTACCGCAACGGCCGGTTCGGGAACGGTCAGCCTGACTGGAGGGTCGATCGCCCAATCAGGCAATTGCGTCTTCTCGGTCAATGTGACGGGAACGACCTCCGGAGTGAAGAACAACACGACCGGCAACGTCAGTTCGACCAACGGGGGGACGGGCAATACCGCCAATGCGAGCGTGACGGTGCTGGCTCCGCCGACGATCAGCAAGACGTTCGGAACGTCGAACATCCCTCTCAACGGGACGACGACGCTGACGCTGACGATCAATAATCCCAACGCGGGTAACTCGCTGACCGGAGTTGCGGTGACGGATAACTTCCCGGCGGGACTAGTCATCTCGACGCCGAACGGCTTGAACGCCAACTGCGGCGGAACCCCGACGGGGACTGCCGGTTCGACATCTCTCAGTCTGACGGGCGGAACGATCCCGGCATCAGGAAGCTGCGCTGTGACGGTCAACGTGACGGGTACGACGCCCGGATCGAAGGTCAATACGACCGGGACCGTCAGTTCGACCAACGGAGGAACGGGACTGACGGCGACGGCGACTCTGTCGGTCAATACTCCGCCGACGATCGGGGCCGTAGCCAATTCACGCCAGCAGGGAAGCCCGGCATCCAACTCGACAATCGCCAATGTCAACGATGCGGACCAGGCCGAAGATACGCTGGCCGTAACGGTCAACGGCGGAGCGACCGCGACGGTCACCGGGGTGTCGGTCTCGAACATCGCGGTCTCGGCTGCCGGTGTGGTGACGGCCGATGTCGTTGCTTCCTGCACGGCGACCAATGCGGCCTTCACGCTGCGCGTGACCGACGACGCGGGGGTATTCGCCGAAGCGACGCTCAATGTGACGGTGACGGCCAACACGCCGCCGATTCTCAGCTACGGCAATCTCAATCTGATGGCCGGGAACGGGGGGACGAACAATCCTCTCTCCGGGCCGAGCGACAACGGCAGCGTCTCGTCGATCGTCGTTCAGGATAAGGGAACGTTCACCGGCGGAATCAGCGTGAATGCGGCCGGCGTGGTGACGGTCACGGGCGCGGCTCCGGTCGGTAATCACACGATCAAGATCCGCGCGACGGACAACTGCGGAGCGACGACGGATGCAACCTTCTTCCTTGCGGTCAGCGGAGTGGCCGGAAGCATTGCCGATCCGGCGGTCTGCAACGGCCCCGCGGGCATTGTCGACGTAACTGCGACGGTGACCAACGGATCGATCTCGCAGCAGCCCGCGACCTTCACGGCGACCCTGCCGGCCGGATTGCTGGCGCTGCCCGGCACCTGCACCGCCGGCACGGGTTCGTGCTCGGTGGACAATGCCTCGACCGTCACCTGGTCGGGGCTGCTCAGCGGCGGGCAGACGGTGACGATCAAGTACAAGGCACAGTTCGGTGATCAGGTACTGGTCGGGACGCAGCTCTGCATCACGTCATCGGCGGCGGTTGGCGGAAGCGCCGCCGCGAGCGTTCAGGCCTGCGCGACGGTCAACTGCCCGGCAATCGGGCCGGGGATTCCATTCCCGACCGACAACGGCGTGGCGAACGATCAGAAACCCGGAAGCGTGCTGATCTACAACATCTACACGTCATCAACCAATCCGAATCTCGAGAACACACGGATCAACCTGACGAACATAGATCCGTCGAGGAACGCTTACGTTCACCTCTATTTCGTCGAAGGCGCGTCGTGTTCGGTGGCGGATATGTACCTCTGCCTGACTCCGAACCAGACGACCAGCTTCGTGACCTCGGACTTCGATCCGGGTACGACCGGCT
>CALBSU010000284.1 GCA_937967285.1 uncultured Acidobacteriota bacterium | reverse complement strand
CCAGGAGGTAAATAATGAGTGAGGCGATGAAGTCGATCAATCAGACTCTCGGCTCGACGGCAACGGGCGAGTCGGGATGGCGGGCGAGCTCCCTGATCAGTTATCTGCCGGCGATACTGCCGCTGATCGGCGCGGCTCTGATGGTTACGGCGCGGATCAGGATGGGCGCCGGGACGGTCCCTGAAGACGGGACGCTGGTGGTGCTGGCGCTGCTCTGTTACATCATCTCGGCGGCGGCGCTGGTAACGAACTTCTGGGCGCCGATCAGGTTCCTGCAGAAGCTGGGAGTGGGGATGGCCTCGCTCGGTTTCTTCTTCAACCTCTCCGGCTGGCTTGTCCGGTGGGTTGCGTCGGGCGACCGCGAGAACTGGATCCGGATGACCAATCAGATCACCGGCGAATATCATTTCTGGTGGTTCTTCAGCTACATTCCGTTCGCCAATCTGTACGATCTGTCGGTGGCCTTCGCATTCGGCGCTGCTTTTGCGACGCTGCTGATCAGTCATCGCGAGAACACGCGGTTCGTCGGAGCGCTCTCGCTCCCGCTGATCGCGCTGATTCTGCTGCTGGCGATCTTCATCGGGAACAGTTTCATCAATCTGCCGCCGGTGCTCGACAGCTACTGGCGTCCGATCCACGTCGGAGTGGCGTCGCTCAGTTACGGAGTGGCGCTGGTCAGCTTCGCCCTGGCGGTCGTCTATCTGCTCAAGGACGGCGTCAAGTCCGAGCAGATGTCGCTGGTGGTGGCGGGAACGCTCGTCGTGCTCTACGCGTTCGTCTGGCTGATGGGCGGAATCAAGGCCTTCAACCCGTTCAACATGACCTACGGGCTCAACCCGGTGATCGTGCATGAACAGGGTGTCTCGAATATCGGAGCGAGGATAGACCTGCCCGGCGTCGGGATCTGGCTGACGCTCTCGTTCCTGCTCTTCTTCGGAACGGCGGTGGCATTCGCGCTCAAGCTGTACCGGAGCAATGAGGGGGCGGGGCGGCTCGGCCACTGGATGCTCAGGCTCTCGCTTGTGACGCAGGCGATCGGGATCGCCGCGCTCTTCTACCAGCTCAAGGCGCTGACGGGAATCGGCGGGTTGATCGGACAGGATCAGTACTACAACGTCGGCAAGCAGTTGATGGGCAAGGACGCCACGGGGCAGACCGTCGACTCGATCGTCAATGCCGGATCGAACTGGCTGCAGGCCAACGCCTCGCGGCTCGTGCTCGATGTGCGGTCAAATCCGGTCGAGATCGCCGCGGTGATATCGCTCTTCGTGGTCACGCTCTTTCTGGTCATGTTCGGGATCCGGACCGATAAGATCCGGGCGAGCCTGCCGCCGCTCGAGAAGATCGACAGCCTGATCTACAAGACGGTCGGCGTGGCCTTCGCCGGACTGGCGATCCTGCTGGTGACGGGAGCCGTCTGGGCGAACGAATCGTGGGGCCGTTACTGGGGCTGGGACGCCAAGGAGACGGGCGCGCTGGTCGCCTGGCTGGCCTACGCCGGCTACCTCCACACGCGCATCGCCCATGGCTGGTCGGGCCGCCGGAGCGCCTATTTCGCACTGGTCGGATTCCTGCTGGTCATCTTCACGTATCTCGGAGTCAGCTACATTCTGCCCGGACTCCACTCCTACGCATAAACCAGCGGACAAGTCATCGTCCCGAGGGGCAAAAATCGAAAGTCGGAGGCTTTTGATTTTTGCCCCTTTTCGTAACTGCTCAAGCTGTTGAGGAGCATGGAATTTTAGACAGGATTTGACAGGATTGACAGGATTGATTCAGGGTTATGTAGTGGTCTTTTTGCCCGGAAATTTCCTTTAACAGACCGCAAGAGTTTTCAAAATTATCCTGTAAATCCTGTCAAATCCTGTCAATCCTGTCTGAAATAAACTTATTCAACAGCCCGATCAGTTAAACATTTTCACAATGATCTCCGAACGCGACACCTCACGAGACGGCGGATCGCCGCTGATCTGGCTGGCTGCTGCCGGTATCATCGGCCTGGTGCTGGTGATGCTCTATGCCGACGCGGACCAGCAGGATTCCGGATATCATTATCTCTTCGCGCGCTGGGCGTGGGAGCACCCCGCATATTTCGTCAATGTCTGGGCGCGCCCGCTCTTCACGCTCGTCTATTCCCTGCCGGCGCAGGCCGGCTATGCGGCAACCAAGATCTTCACGCTTCTCATCGCGCTGGCGACGGGCTGGCAGACCTGGCGGCTGGCGCGGGACCTGGGGCTGGCGCGCGCCGGGCTGGTCGTGCCCCTGCTGATCCTGCAGCCGTCCTGCTTCCTGCTCTTCACGACCGCGCTGACGGAGCCGCTCTTCGCGCTGATCTTCGTCGCGGCGCTGAGGCTGCACCTGAGCGGGAGGAAGACTGCCGGCGCCCTGACCGCATCGCTCCTGATCCTGGTCCGTCCCGAGGGATTCTTCATCGGACTGCTCTGGGGAGTCGTCCTGCTGATCGAGGATCGGTTCAGAATGCTGCCGAGGCCGCTGCTGCTCGCGTCGGGAATGCTGCTCTGGTGGATCTCGGCCCTGCTGCTGACCGGCGATCCACTCTGGATCGCGCACAACTGGCCGTCGGACTGGCAGGTGGCGAGCCAGGCCAACGGCACCGGCCCGATCTGGTGGTATCTCATCCTGCTCCCGCTGATCGTCGGCCCGTTCTTCCTGCCCTGGTTCATCCGGGGGCTGATCAGATCGCTCCGCCAAAGGATATTTCTGCTCGGCGCCGCGTCATTTCTGACCCTCTTCTGCTTCCATTCGGTAATGTACTGGCGCGGCTGGTTCGGATCGGCGGGCTATGCTCGCTATCTCGTCTGCGTCTCCCCTGCGATCGCGATCATTTCACTGATCGGCTGGAACGCCTCACTCGAAGGACGCGCGCATGCATGGCGGTCGGAATGGCTGCTCGCGCCCGCTCTCATCTTCTGCCTCTGCTATGTCGACATCTGGCCTTCGCAGAGGGATGCAATCGCGATCGACGAGGTTCACAACGCTTATCTCAGCGATCCCGCGTCGAGCAGGCTGACGGTCTCGCACCTGATCACCAGCCAGGCATACATGCGGATCGTGATGGATCACGACATCGGCCGGACCCCGGCCCTGACAGGGAGTCGCGAGACCAACCTCAAACGCATCAGGGACGCCCGACCCGGGACGCTCATCTTCTGGGAATCCCAAACCGGCCCCGCCTGGTATCACCTTTACCCGCAGGACTTTCACGATGCCGGATTCAGGGAGCTCGTCAGACGCCGCTTCGAGATCAAAGGGCGCTTTCTCAGGATCCCTGAAGGCTTCTTCGGCGGCCCCCGCGTCCAGGACGTAGGCCTCTACTACCGCCCCTGAGAAGCAGGCGGCCGAACCGCGCCCGCCTGCTAAATGATTAAAAACATTGTCAAAACCACCACCTTGTGTGTTAAGATGTTTTCGTGCTCGAGTGCCTGAAAGGCACGTGTGTCCGGAGAATTATCGGGCGACCGATACCTCACGAAAAGTTCTTTCGTGACCTGAGCGCTGAAAAAGATGCGAACCTCCGGTCAGGCGCCCCGAGCCTGAACATTGAAATTTTAAATCCGTTCCTGATTGGAACCGAGCGTTTTCCTCACGACTCCCGATGACCGGCGCCCTGTTACCCCATACATTTGAATCTGGTCTGAGGTAATGCTTCCAGGAACCTCGATAGCCCCTTAAGCTGATCCCTGCAGGTTGGACTGCAGAACTGATTACTGGAAGGACTTATTGGAGGGACATATGACCCATCGAATTAGCCGCAGCCTCTTAACGTTTTCCTTATTAATGACGGTTTTGCTCGTCGGAGGCATTGCAGCGTCAGCTCAGACGGTGGCGAACTATCCGAACGATATGAAGCCGGCCAGCGTGCTGTTCTTCAATCGTTATACGAGCAATCCGAGCAA
>CALBSU010000283.1 GCA_937967285.1 uncultured Acidobacteriota bacterium | reverse complement strand
AGCCTCGATCTCCGCGAGTTTGTCAGACATCTCTTCTCCCTCCTTCAGGAGTTTTGTTATCCCACGCTGCCTTCCAGTTTCAGCCCGAGCAGCCGCGTCGCCTCGACGGCGAACTCCATCGGCAGCTCCCTGAAGACCTCTTTGCAGAATCCGTTGATGATCATCGAAACGGCATCCTCGGTCGAGATGCCGCGCTGGTTGAAGTAGAAGATCTGCTCCTCGCTGATCTTCGAGGTCGACGCCTCATGCTCGACCTTGGAACTGTTGTTGCCGACCTCGATGTACGGGAAGGTGTGCGCGCCGCAGCTCGAACCGATCAGCATCGAATCGCACTGCGAATAGTTCCGCGCGTTCTCGGCCTTCGGCAGAATTTTGACCAGCCCGCGATAGCTGTTGTTCGAGACGCCCGCCGAGATGCCCTTCGAGATGATCCGGCTCTTCGTGTTCTTTCCGACGTGGATCATCTTGGTGCCGGTGTCGGCCTGCTGGTGATGGTTGGTCAGCGCGACCGAGTAGAACTCCCCGATCGAATTGTCGCCCTGCAGGATGCAGCTCGGATATTTCCAGGTGATCGCCGATCCCGTCTCGACCTGCGTCCATGAGATCTTCGAATTGACCCCCGCGCACTTGCCGCGCTTGGTCACGAAGTTGTAGATCCCGCCGCGACCTTCCTCGTCGCCCGCGTACCAGTTCTGGACCGTCGAATATTTGATCTCCGCATCATCCAGCGCAACCAGCTCGACCACCGCGGCATGCAACTGGTTCTTGTCGAACTTCGGCGCCGTGCAGCCTTCGAGATACGAAACGTAACTGCTCTCCTCCGCCACGATCAGCGTCCGCTCGAACTGGCCCGACTCCGAATTGTTGATCCGGAAATACGACGAGAGCTCCATCGGCGACTTGACGCCTTTCGGGATGAAACAGAATGAACCGTCGGAAAAGACCGCCGAATTGAGCGCCGCAAAGAAATTGTCCGTGTACGGCACAACGGAGCCGAGATACTTCTGCACCAGCTCCGGATAGTCCTTCACCGCCTCGGAGAACGAACAGAAGATCACTCCCGCCTTCGCCAGCTTCTCCTTGAAGGTCGTCGCCACCGAGACGCTGTCGAAGATCGCGTCGACCGCCACGTTGGCCAGCATCTTCTGCTCATGCAGCGGGATCCCCAGCTTCTCGAATGTATCCAGCAGCTGCGGATCGACCTCGTCCAGGCTCTGCTTCTTCTCCTTCGGCTTCGGCGCCGAATAATAGATGATGTCCTGATAGTCGATCTTCGGGTAATTGACGTTCGCCCACTCCGGCTCCTCCATCGTCAGCCAGTGACGAAACGCCTTCAGCCGCCACTCCAGCAGCCACTCCGGCTCCCCCTTCTTCTCCGATATCATCCGCACGATATCCTCGTTCAATCCGCGCGGTAACGTCTCCGACTCGATATCGGTCACAAACCCGTACTTGTATTCCCGATTCGCTAATGCCTCTATCGTGCTCATCTCTCGTTCCTCTTTATTCTCGTTCGTTCTGCCACATCACCTTAATTTTCAAAGTTGACAAAACTGTCAGGTATGTGTGTAAAAATTTTTTGCCTTTGAATCCGCGCAACCGCCATGTCTCAGGACGGCATTGAGAAAGGCAGTTTCGACGGTTCGTGAAGCGGAGGTTTGGGTGAAAGCTGGACCAGTTTCACATCGACCACTCCGGTCAGCAGAGCGGTGATCGGAATCTTGTCGAAGACGCTGTGGACGATATCGGTGATGCTCGCCCAGACGGGCCGCAGGCCGCAACCGTCGTGATGAACGCAGGTATCCTGGTTGCCGGTGAACTGCGAACAGATCTCCTCCTTCGAGGGGATCCCGCCGAGCACGCGCATGACCTCGCCGATCGAGATCTCGGAACAGGGACGTGTCAGCCTGTAACCGCCCTTCGGCCCGCGCACGCTCTCGACGATCCCGCTCCGGCTCAGCGTCCAGAGGATCTTCTCGACATACGCTACCGACATCCCTTCACGCTCCGCGATATCGCGCACCTGCAATGTCGCGCCGGTCTCCTCCCGCGCCAACTGCAATATGCACCGAATCCCGTACTCTTCCTGTGCCGTGATCTTCACTGCTGTCCTTCTATATTATTGTCCGCTTCTGAAACCTTCCCCGAAAGAAACCTTACTATATCATCAGGTTTTAATCCTGACAAGTTTGTATGGAATAAATCTGAAGGTGTGGCGAAGGGAGCAAAGGGTTTACCGCAAAGGCCGCGAAGAGAGCAAAGGGGTTACCGCAAAGGCCGCAAAGGGAGCAAAGTTTTTTACGGCAAAGGCCGCAAAGGGTGCAAAGTAGGTATTTGGTAATCAATATGCGAGTTAGCGCCCAAGGGCAGGAATCCGGGATTCGCTATCAATTAATATACTTTGCTCCCTTCGCGGCCTTTGCGATTAATTTCAAGCGGGAGTTTCGCGGAAGACGACGGGGTCCTGGCAGCACTCGCAGGGGCCGGGTTTGAAGGTGGTGATCATGCAGACATCGCAGAAATAGTAGAGGTCGTGCAGTTTACCGTCGACCCAGGACTGGAGGTTGACGACTTCGATGAAGTCGGACCCGGGAAAGGCGCGGGCGGTGACCTGCAGATCGCGGGTCCGGAAGCGCTCGTCCATCCAGACGGCGGCGGCGGAATCCGTCGGGAGGAGGGGATGAATTTTGCCATCGGAGGTTTTTATGGACCAGACGTGATGGCGGTTGGAGCAGTCGGGCATGACCTGCCAGGACTTGTCCAGTTCCTCTGTCAGGCAGACGACGCGACCACGAATCGAGAGGTTCCTGGCTTCGCCCTGAGCGGCTGCAGGCAGCGCTGCGGCGCCGAGCGTCAGGACGGATCCTCTGATGAACTTTCTCCTACCGTTTTCCATGAGCGTACCTCCGCTGATAAAGTACCGAATCCGCAATTCGATTTCAAACAGCTATCGTAATTGAGACGATGACGGATATAATCGGATGGTTCAAAGCACCGGTCGCCCGGGCGGCCGAAAAATAGTCCTGACACGGAAATAATGCGACAGAAACACTATCATCTGATCGGGGTATGCGGGACCGCGATGGGATCGCTGGCAGGGATGCTCAAGGCGCAGGGTCATCGGGTGACGGGGTCCGACAAGGCCTTCTATCCTCCGATGGGCGACGAACTGAAGAGGCTCGGGATCGAGACCTACGAGGGTTTCAGCGCGGCGCATCTCGATCCATCTCCCGACCTGGTCGTCATCGGCAATGCCGCTTCGCGCGGCAACGAAGAGGTCGAGTATGCGCTCAACCGGAAACTGGCGTATGCCTCGATGCCGGACGTGATCCGCGATAATTTCATTCGCGGGCGGCATTCATCGGTTGTGGCGGGGACGCACGGCAAGACGACGACGACCTCGATGCTGGCCTGGGTGCTGGAGTGCGGCGGGCTCGATCCGTCGTTCCTGATCGGCGGCGTGGCTGAGAATTTCGGATCCAGTTTCAAGGTGGCTGATTCAGGTCATTTCGTCATCGAAGGCGATGAGTACGACACGGCTTTCTTCGACAAGGAGCCGAAGTTCATGCACTACCTGCCCGATCTGGTGATTCTCAACAATGTCGAATACGACCATGCCGACATCTATCCGAGCATGGACGCGGTCAAGAAGTCGTTTCGACTGCTGCTCAACCTGATTCCATCGGAGGGGGTTCTGATCGCCGGATGGGATTCGCCGGTGGTGAGGGAGCTGATTCAGAAGCCTGTCGCTCCGCAGGGCGTCTGGTGTCGCGTCGAGAGCTTCGGGATCGAACTCTCCGATGTCAAATGGACGGCGCGACAGATCGATTTCTTTCCCGATGAGACGCGATTCAATGTGATCTGCGACGGCCGCGAGTGGGGAGCGGTCAGGTCTCCGCTGGCGGGAATGTTCAACGTCAGGAACTGCCTCGGAGTGATCGCCGCGGCAGAATCGCTCGGGATCGAACGGCGCGCGGTGATCGAGGCTCTGGCGAGCTTCAAAAGCGTCAAGCGGAGGATGCAGGTCCGCGGTGAGGTCGACGGCGTGACCGTGATCGACGATTTCGCCCACCATCCCACGGCAATTCGAGAGACGCTGCGGGCGGCCAGACAACGCTATCCTGATCGACGGATCGTCGCCGTATTCGAACCGCGTTCGTGGACCACCCGTAAAAAAATCTTTCAGAAGGACTATCCGGCTTCGTTCGCGCCGGCCGAGGTCGTGGTCATCGCACCGATCTTCGAATCGTTTCGACTGGCCTCGGACGATCAGCTTTCGGTCGACGAGCTGATCGCGGACCTGCGCGCCGCTGGGAAGTCTGCCGAGTCGATCGAGGGCGCCGATTCGATCGTTGAATACCTGGTCCCGCAGACCAGATCCGGCGATGTCGTCGTC
>CALBSU010000281.1 GCA_937967285.1 uncultured Acidobacteriota bacterium | reverse complement strand
CCCTCTCGAGAGACCCCATCGGGTAGTTATCGAAGCCGTCGTAGACCTTCCTGGCCGGTGCGTGCTGAAGGATCATGCCGTGGACTCTTCCGGCGGCGATCAGTTCAAAGCCGCCCGGGTACGCGGGATGAGCGATGCTCCCCTGCCCTTCCAGCAGAATCACTTCCGGCCCTTCATTAATATATGCTTCGTAAATGGCGTGTTCGATTTCGCCGGTGACGAAGTCGTTGATCAGCGAATCGAGAAGGATGCCGTATTTGACGCCCTGCAACCAGGAGGTCTGTCCGGTTCCGATCATCTCGGTTTTGATTCCCGCCTCATTCAGCGCCTGAGCCAGCTTGACAGTCGTGGTGCGTTTACCGATAGCTGAATCGGTCCCGAGCACGGCGATCCTGGTTGCGCGAACCTCTTCGATCTTTCCGCTGAAGAAGTGGAGTTGCGACCGTTCCGGCGGGCGTCGGACGTCGGTGATCTTCACGCCGCGCGTTTCGGCCAGGGGAGCGAATTCAGAGTCCTCTGAGAGGAACTGATGCAACCCGCTGACGATGTTCATGCCCAGTTCGATGGCCCTTTTGACCGCCGCACGCGCAGAATCAGGCAGCCTTCCTCCGTCAGGAGCCAGTCCGATCACAAAGCTGGGACTGTTGAGATTAGTCCGCGAAACGGCTTGATCCAGATCAGCGTAGATCGGGATTTCATTCGGCCGGCCGTCAAGTATTTCACCGGAATCGCGGCCCGCCAGGCGGGAGTCGATCACACCCCGGACGCGGTATCTGGCCGAGTACCTGACCAGCCCGTTGGCCGTTTTGCCGACAGGGGTGCCGAATGCACCTTCGCAGTAGACCAGAGCATCTCCATCCATCGGTATGTTCATATAATTTTCCTCCGCTCATACCAGATCGGCCAGTTCCGTCCAGCGTTCGAGGTCCGCGTCGAGCGTCTTTTTCAGCGCCTCAGATTCCTCATACAGCCTGGCGACGAGGACGTGATCTGAAGAATTGGCCGCGAGTTCCGCGTCGATCTCGGCGATGCGCGCTTCGGTCACCGCGATTCTCGCCTCCAGTTCCTCGAATTCCCTTCTCTCATTGAAAGATATCTTTCGCTTCCCCTGATCCGATTTCGGGATCGTCGGAGTTCTGACCTCAGGGGCGGAGCCGGTCACGGGCGCGGTTTCTTGTTCGCGGATCTCGCGATAAGCGCTGTAATTGCCGGGATATTCGCGGATGCTTCCGTCCGTCTCGATCCTGAAGACGGTATCGATCGTGCGGTCTAGAAAATATCTATCGTGGCTGACGATGACCAGACAGCCGGGGAAATTCTCCAGGTATTCCTCGAGCGCATTGAGGGTCGGGATGTCGAGGTCGTTCGTCACCTCGTCGAGCAGGAGCAGGTTCGGCGCGCCCATCAGCAGGCGCAGCAGGTAGAGCCTGCGTCGTTCGCCGCCCGAAAGCGATCCTATCGTCTGATACTGCATGGCCGGAGGAAAAAGAAAGCGATCGAGCATCTGGCTTGCCGTGACCGTATCTCCCTCGGCGGTCGTGATGTACTCCGCGACATCGCGAATGTAGTCGATCAGGCGCTGCGAGAGATCGAATTCGCGGCTCTCCTGATCGTAATAGCCGATGACGACCGTCTGTCCCATCTCGATGCTGCCGGAATCCGGTTCCAGCCTCCGGGCAATGATCTCGAGGAGCGTCGTCTTTCCGGCGCCGTTGGGACCTATAATTCCGATCCTGTCCCCGCGCTTGAAGGTATAGCTGAAATCGCGGATGACGACTCTGGGGCCGTAGCTTCTGGATATGCCTTCCAGGCTGAGGATCGTGCCGCCGAGTCTGCTGGAATCGAAATTGATATCGAGCGACCGGCGGGCGGCGATCTCGCCGGTCAGCTTCTTTGACTGGTCGATCAGCTCGAGTGCCCTGTCGACTCGCGCCCGGGCCTTGGTAGTTCGGGCCTTCGGGCCGCGACGCAGCCATTCAAGTTCGCGACGCGCGAGCTGCCTCAGCTTCCGCGCCTCGACGGCCAGGCGCTCCTCCTGCTCCTGCTTCTTTTCCAGATATTTCGCGTAGTTGCCGGGGAATGACTGGACCCGCCCGCGGTCGATTTCGATGATCCGGTTGGTCACTCTGTCGAGGAAGTACCGATCGTGGGTTACAAGCAGCAGCGCGCCGCGGTATCTGGCGAGGTACTCTTCGAGCCATTCGACAGTCTCGGCGTCGAGATGGTTGGTCGGTTCGTCAAGGATCAGGAGGTCCGGCCGGAGAAACAGGCTCCGCGCAAGAGCCACGCGCTTGCGTTGTCCTCCTGATAGTTCGCCCATCCTGACGCTCAGATCGCTGATACCCAGTTCGGCCAGCAGAGCCCGCGCCTCGTTTTCGAGCTGCCAGATCCCTTCGGCCTCGAGCCTTGCCGCGAGATCAGAGACCGCCTGGAGCAGTTTTTCGTCCGTCCCTCCCTGAGCCGCCAGGTCGTGACAGGCCTGTTCGTACTGACGGACCAGCTCCAGTTTCTGATCGAGCGCCTGATTGCCGCCGCTCAACGCCGATTCGATCACCGTCAGATCCGAATCATGCGGCGGATGCTGAGAAAGATAAGCGATCGCCCTGCCCTTCGCCGTGACGACACGTCCAGTATCCGCGGATTCCTCACCCGCAATGATCCGCAGCAACGTGGTCTTGCCCGACCCGTTCGCTCCGATGACACCGATCCGATCGCCGTCGTCGATCCCGAAGGATACTTCGTCGAAGAGCGGTTTGATTCCGAAAGATTTGCCGGCCCGGTCAACAGAAATGATATTCATAACGATGAACGGTATCCTAGCATTGCTCCCGGAATTTATACACTCCTGTATCGGAGACAGCCATCAGCGCTCAGTAACATATGATTTCTGATTTTTTTACCGCAGAGGCGCAGAGAGAGCAGAGATTAATATTTGGGATATTTATATTCGGAGTCTGATCCAATGGGCATATAACGAACATTGCCATGCTCAATAAACCCCTGCCCCCTCTGCGCCTCTGCGTTTAAAAAATAGAAAGGCATA
>CALBSU010000280.1 GCA_937967285.1 uncultured Acidobacteriota bacterium | reverse complement strand
TGTCGCTGATCAAAATCTGCTCTCTTTCGCTTTCGCCTTCCTGATAGGCTTTGAGCTGGTTGAACATCCGCTCGGAGAAGGCCGTCGAGCGCTGTTCGTCGCCGCGACGTTCGTAGTATCCGGCCAGAGCCTGCGATCCGACGACGACGGCCTGATGTTCGAGCGACATTGCCCGTTCGACCAGCTCGACGCCCTCTTCGTCATCGCGTGCGAGGAGCCTGATGCCGAGGTTGAAGATGACGCCGGGATCATCCGGCGCGCGCCGGCGGAGTTCGCGCAGCAGGCGCATGGCTTCGTCCGGGTCTCCGCCGATGCCGTCGGTCAGCATCGCCCGTTCGAGTTCATCGTCGACCGTGAGCGCCTCTCCGCGCCCGGCCCGCGCATTGAGTTCAGCCAGTTTTTCGCGCCCTTCACTGACTTCGCGGTGGTGCTGCTCCCAGACCGGGGAGATATCCTCGGCCCACCGCCTGTCGTATTCCGCGGTGATCTCCGCCAGCGTCGCGCCGAGCAGCCGGTCGGCGGTCTCATCGGCCGGGGCCATGCGAGGTTCTTCGTCGAGCGCGTCGAGACGTTCGCGAAGCGACGGATGCGTGTCGTCGAGACTGGTCGTGGCCTGCAGCGCCTGTTCCAGCCATTGATCGGCGGAGGCCGGATCGATCTCAGCGGCGATCGAGCCGCCGAGATGACCGTACGGAGTGAAGTTCGGGCTCGGGCTGTCCGCCGCCCGTTCGAGAACTGCCGGCCAGTAGCGCGCGGACAGGTACTGTGCGACGACATCCACTCTGGTCAGCGCCTCGGCAAGAACCCGCTTCGAGGTGAGCCGGGCCGCGGCCGCGTCGGCCTCGAATTCGTTGGACCTGGCCAGCGGATACGAAAAGGCGTTGAAGTACGGCGTATACCACCTGAGAAACGGCATGAACAGGAATCGGCCGCGGCTCTCGGTCGCATCGAGCACGTTGATCAGCCGGTTCCAGCGCAGGCGCTGCCGGTAGATCCAGTTGGATGTTCGACCGTGCCCGCCCGCCAGATGCCCGAATTCATGCGCGAGGACGGATTTGAACTGCTCGACGGTCAGCGATTTCATCAGCGGCAGCCCGATGATCAGATAGTTGCGCGGCCATCCGAAAAGCCCCAGCCGCGGAATCTGCACCACGCCGGCATTGAAGTCGCTGTCGATCAGAACGTGATGGAATTGCGGAGCGTCCAGCTTCAAGCGCAGTTCGTCGATCAGCCCGAAGAGTTCGGGAGTCTGATCGCGACTCAATTCGGTCCCTTCCGGTGGAGCGATCTTCACCCATAACGCCTTCAGAATGATCCACAGAAAGATCGCCAGCGGGATGATGAACTTGAGCGCGATCAGCTTGAGGTTGACGAGGGCCACGAGCAGCGCTCCAAGCACCATAGCGATCAGCAAAACGACGAGCGCAAGGTAGAGATAGCCGGAAGCGGCCAGCAGCAGCACCTTGAGCCGGTAGGCGCCGGGATTGCTTCTCGCCTGGCCGTCAAGTCTTTTGACCAGCGCCTCGAATCGTTCATCTGTCATAGCCGCTCCTGTCGATCCTGTCCGCTGCGATCGATCAATTAAATTATGGTTTATGCCTTTATTTCTGACATAATCCGGCCCTGACGGGGGTGGCTGAAATGGCAAAATCCGACGGTGAAATATAGCAAAGTATCTTCGCCGTCCAAAGAAATCTTTTTGCAGTCAGTTTGAAAAGCATGAGGTGCTACCAATGAACTGGGGGCAATTTTCGGATGCAGCGCCTGAGCTTGCGGCAAAAGGCGCCACACTGTTTGAAGGACCGGGGGTGGTTCTGATCGGAACTGTCCGCAAGGACGGATCTCCGCGGATCAGCCCCGTAGAAGCGATGATCCACGACGGCAGGCTCTATCTGGGGATGATGTGGCAGTCGCTCAAGGCGCTGGATCTGATGCGCGATCCGCGCTGCACCGTCCACAATCTGATCGCGGACCGGATGGCGGCCGACGGAGAGTTCAAGCTGCACGGGCGGGCGGGCGAGGTGAGGGATGATGTTGAGAGAAAAGGCTACTGTCAGGCCGTCTTCAAAAAGATGGGATGGAGCCCCGAGGGGATGAAGTTCCATCTCTTCTCGATCGACATCGAAAGCGCGGGGCTCTTCACGCAGGATGGCGACAAGCGGCTGATCACCCTCTTTCGACCGGCTGAGGGCATCAGCCGGTTTCACCACTTCATCGACGGGCGGAAGGTCCGCGTGCCCTGAGACGGCTTACCAGTTGGGAGGCGCGCCGACCGGGTACTGCTCCATGTCGAGCACCGAGCCGGTGATCAGTTCGCTCTCTTCCGAGGCGAAGTAGAGCGCGGCCCAGGCGATGTCGAGCGGGCTCAGCAGCCGGCCCCAGGGGCGGGTTTTGACCGCTTCATCGATCCAGTTCTCGCCCTTGCCCTCTTCCTCGATCTTGATCCGGTTCTCATTCGGCGTCAGCGTCCAGCCGACATTGAGCTGGTTGACGCGGATTCGGTACTGGTTGAGAAAGCTGGAGAGGTTCTTCGTCAGCGTCATCAGCGCGCCCTTCGATGCGGCGTAGGCCATCAGTTTCGGCTCGCCGATGTAGGCGTTGACGGAACCGATGTTGATGATCGAACCGTAGCGGCGATCCTTCATGTATTTGACCGCCTGCTGCGAGCAGATGAAGGAGCTGCGGACGTTGAGGGCGAAGACGCGGTCCCACTCCTCGACCGTGGTGTCCTCGATGTTGCCGCGCATGCTCCAGCCGACCGTGTTGACCAGCACGTCGATCTGTCCGAGCCGGCTGACGGTCTCGTCGATCAGATTGCGGCATTCGGATTCATGCTCGACGTCGGCCTTGATCCAGATGGCGCGGCCTCCATTCGAGTTGATGTCGTCGGCGACGGCCGCGGGTTTCTTCTCGTCCCGGCCCGAGACGACCACTCG
>CALBSU010000279.1 GCA_937967285.1 uncultured Acidobacteriota bacterium | reverse complement strand
GTCGGTCAGCGCTACCGGATACTGGTATCGCAACTTCGAATATGAAGCCGAGAGAGAGCGCGGCCTCGATTTCAGCGAGGACCTCTTCAACCACTTCCAGCTCGAGTGCGATCTGACGGCCCGTAGTGACGCCGCGCTGATCGTATCGACCGCGATGCATCTGATTTCGGAAGCGCCGGCTCTGCTCGATCGTGAGAGGGCGCGCCGCGTGGAGATCGCCGATTCGGTTCCCGGCGGCGGAATCAGGCGGGATCTGACCTCTGCGGCCCGGCAGTTCATCGTTTCGCGGGGAGAGCAGCAGACTGTCATCGCAGGCTATCACTGGTTTGCCGACTGGGGCCGCGATACGATGATCGCCCTGCCCGGATTGACTGCCGGCCTGCCCGAGACGGCGCGCAGCATCCTTCTGGAATTCTCAAACCACGTCAGCCGGGGAATGCTTCCCAACAGGTTCGTTGAGTCGGGCGAGGAGCCTGAATACAACACCGTCGATGCGACGCTCTGGTACTTCGAGGCCGTCAGGAGATACCTCGATGTCACGCGGGACGAAAACTTTATCCGCGAGCGGATCTATCCGGTCCTGCGCGATATCGTCGATCATCACCTTTCAGGAACCAGATACGGCATACACTGCGATGTTGACGGATTGATTCAGGCCGGCGTGCCCGGGGTGCAACTGACGTGGATGGATGCCCGAATCGGCGATTTCGTCGTGACGCCGAGAACCGGGAAAGCGGTCGAAATACAGGCGCTCTGGTACAACGCGCTGAAGGTCATGGAGCGGCTGGCCGCCGCCTTCGGATCCGGGTCAGAACAATACGCATCGCTCGCGGCCCGGGTTAAAACCAGTTTTAACGACATCTTCTGGAATGACGTGACAGGATGCCTGTATGATGTGATCGACGGCGAGAATCGGGACGCTTCGATCAGACCGAATCAGATTCTGGCCGTCAGCCTCAAGCACGGCATTCTGGATGACCGGTATGCGAAGCGGGTCTTCGAAACCGTTCGCGATCACCTGCTGACGCCCTGCGGCCTGCGAACGCTCTCCCCGACTGATCCGAAGTATCGTGGAAGGTATGGAGGAGACATCGCCAGCCGCGACGGCGCCTATCACCAGGGCACGGTCTGGCCCTGGCTGATGGGTCCCTTCATCGACGCGCATTTCAGACTGTTCGGAGTCTCGGAATCAACGCGAGACGAGGCCCGCCAATGGCTGGCCGGCATCGAACGGCATCTGCAGCAGGCCGGACTAGGTCAAATCTCTGAAGTATTCGACGGCGACGCCCCTCACCGTCCTGGAGGGTGCATTGCCCAGGCCTGGAGCGTAGCTGAAATTCTTCGAGTGATCGCGGATTACGACCTGTTCGCGGACCGTTAGTCCTCTTCCTTCATCAGGGCGTATGCTATCACGCCAACACAGAGCCCCATAAACAGGCTCAGGAGGAGGTTCTCGGTGATGTCAGTAATCAGGCTGGTCACCCACCCGAACATGAATGCGATGAAGAGCGCAGTCAGTCCGATTACGACCGACGCCGATACCTGATCGACTCTGGATTCGCGGGTGAGATGTTTCGCCTTGATATCGGCGGGATTTCTGAATTTTCCGGAAACATGAATATCCGGATAATCTGATACAGTTACACCTGAATTCTTGCTGTACGTTGCAGCAACCCTTGATTCAATCTGCATTATCAACTCCAAGGGGGCCAGTGAGGTATAGGGCGGGCACAGCCTGTACGGGGATACCGAAGTTTATACCCCTTTTCGGGGAATTTTTCCAGCGGAAATCGCAACTCGGAAAATTAAATCGTAACCTGTCAGCACTGGTCTCTGTGTAGCCTCTGTGATCTCTGTGTAACCGCGGTTTAACTCACAACCGAGACACAGAGATGACAGAGGCGTCACGGAGACTGAAGGAAAAGATGCTGAACAGAGACAAATAAACAAACATATGAACTGGACACAGGTTTACTCGCCGCTGGGCGGGGTCTTCATTTCGGCGCTGGTGGCATCGCTGCCGGTTGTGATACTGCTCGGGCTGCTGGCGATCTTCCATGTCAGGGCGCATATCGCTGCGCTGGTGGGTCTCGGGACATCGCTGCTGGTAGCCATAGCGGTATACGGCATGCCACCTGTGCTGGCCGGGGCGGCAGCGCTCAACGGCGCGGCTTTCGGGCTCTTTCCGATCGGATGGATCGTGCTGAATGCGATCTTCGTCTACGACATCACGATTGAGACCGGCAAGTTCGAGGTGGTCAAGGGAACTATCGCCGGGCTCGCCGCGGACAGAAGAATCCAGGCGCTTCTGATCGCATTCAGTTTCGGCGCCTTCATCGAAGGGGCGGCCGGTTTCGGGACCCCGGTAGCGATTTCGGCTGCGATGCTGATCGGGATCGGGTTCAAGCCGCTGCAGGCCGCCGGTCTGGCGCTGATCGGCAATACGGCTCCCGTTGCGTACGGCGCGCTCGGCACACCGATCATCGCTCTGGCCAGAGTGACCGGCCTGCCGCTCGAAGACCTCAGCGCAATGGTCGGGCGCCAGCTGCCATTCTTCTCCGTCATCGTTCCCTTCTGGCTGATCTGGGCGATGGCCGGTCTGAAGGGCATGCGCGAGGTCTGGCCGGCCTGCCTTGTCTCCGGCCTCAGCTTCGCCGTAGTGCAGTTTCTGGTCAGCAATTATCACGGTCCCTGGGTGGTGGACATCGCCGGTGCGATCGTCTCGATCATCGCCATGATCATTCTGCTCAGGTTCTGGAAGCCCGCACGGACGTGGCGGTTCGCGGATGAAGGCTCTGCTGACGCTCAGTCGGAGCGGCCGCCGCAACCGGTCGCATCCGGATCGGAGGCGCTCAAGGCCTGGATGCCCTGGATTATCCTCTCAGTTCTGGTCTTTCTCTGGGGGATTCCTCAGATCAAATCGCTGCTCAATCAGATCGGTTCGATGGATTTCACGGTTCCGCTGCTGCACAAGGCCGTCTTTCGAACCGCGCCCGTGGTCTCGCAACCGAAAGCCGAGGAGGCCATCTTCACCTTCAACTGGCTTTCGGCGACCGGAACAGCGCTCCTGCTGTCGGGCATCGCTTCGGGCATCCTGCTGGGAGTCTCGTTCCGCCGGCTGATTTCGATCTATCTCAATACGATCGCGCGCGTCAGGATGTCGCTGTTGACGATAGCCGCCATGCTGGCTCTCGGATTCACGACCAGGTACGGCGGGCTGGACGCCACGATGGGACTGGCATTCGCGAGCACGGGATTCCTCTTTCCCTTCTTCTCTCCGCTGCTCGGCTGGCTGGGAGTCGCGCTGACGGGCAGCGATACTTCGTCGAATGTGCTCTTCGGGAATCTGCAGCAGATCACTGCCGAACAGGTGGGGATATCGCCGCTGCTGGCCGCCGCGGCCAACAGCTCAGGCGGAGTGATGGGCAAGATGATCGATGCCCAGTCGATCGTCGTCGCCGGAATCGCGACCGGACAGCACGGCAACGAAGGAACCATCCTTCGCTATGTCTTCCTCCACAGCCTGGCGCTCGC
>CALBSU010000278.1 GCA_937967285.1 uncultured Acidobacteriota bacterium | reverse complement strand
TTCCAGAGCCTCGTGCTCATCGGTGCAGATCGGCTCGTCCGAAAGGTTACCGCTGGTTGCGATAATCGGGAATCCGAGTTCAGCCATCAGCAGGTGGTGGAGAGGCATGGCCGGGAGCATGACGCCGAGCCGCGGATTATCCGGCGCCACGGCGTGCGGAATCGCGCTTCCCTTCCGGCGTTCGAGCAGCACGATCGGGGCTTCGGGCGAGAGCAGCAATCTCCGTTCAAGGCTGGATACCTCGCAGTCGCCGCCGACCGATCCGATCGACGGATACATCAGCGCGAACGGCTTCTCCTCGCGATGCTTACGCAGACGCAGCGTCCGGATCGCTTCTTCATTCCACGCATCAGCCATGAGATGAAAACCGCCGATGCCCTTGACCGCGACGATTCTGCCTTCGCGAATCGCCAGCGCAGCCTTTTTCAGGGCCGGCTCACGATCGGCCAGCAGGCGACCTTCCGAATCCCACAGAGCCAGTTGCGGTCCGCATACCGGGCAGGCGTTGGGTTGAGCGTGAAAGCGCCGGTCGAGCGGGTCGCCGTACTCCTGCTCGCAGGCCGGACACATGGCGAACCGCTTCATGCTGGTCCGAGGCCTGTCGTACGGCAGTGATTCGATGATCGAAAATCTTGGCCCGCAGTTAGTGCAGTTCGTGAAAGGATAGTGATACCGCCGGTCGTTCGGATTGAAGACCTCCCGCAGACAATCGGGGCAGGTCGCGATGTCCGGAAGCACGAAAGCCGTCTTGTCGCCGCCGTCATCGCTCTCGACTATCTCGAACGACAGGTAACCCGCCGGATCGAGAAACGACGATTCGAGGCTCTGGATCGATGATCTCGGCGGTTTTTCGGGCTGAATCCGCAGCAGAAACGATTCAAGCCGTTCCTGCGTTCCCTCGACTTCGATCATCACTCCCTGAGATGAATTGCTGACCCAGCCCGTCAGGCAGAGTTCGCCCGCCAGCCTGAAGACGAACGGACGAAATCCGACACCCTGCACGGCCCCGCGTATCATCACGCGCAACCGCTGGGCGATTACGCCCGAATCTACATTCACGGTCGAGATTGTCTCGATCATCGGCCTGTCCCTCTAATTGCCGCTCGCGGCATTCCCCGCTCTGGTAATAGCGCTTCTTCTTGCGTCGATCCACCCGCGCAGCCATTCGGTCCAGGCATCGAATCCCTCGCCGGTCCGGCACGAGACCGGAAAGATGATCGCCTCGGGGTTGACCGCGAGAACGTTGCGCTGCAGCTCCTCGAGGCTCACGCCGGAATACGGCAGCAGGTCGACCTTGTTGAGCAGGACGACGGCGGACTCGTGAAACATGACGGGATATTTCCGCGGTTTCTCGGCGCCCTCGACCACGCTGTAGACCATGATTTTGAGATGCTCGCCGAGATTGAACTCGGCGGGACAAACGAGGTTTCCCACATTTTCGATGAAGAGCAGCTCGATTCCGCCGATATCGAAATTGTGGAGCGCGTTGTGGACCATTCGGGCGTCGAGATGGCAGACCGTGCCGGTCGTGATCTGATATGCCGGAACACCGAGCGCGCTGATCCGATCGGCATCCATCGTGGTCATCAGATCTCCCTCGATGACGCCGAGCCTGTAATCGTCTTTCATCCGCTGGATGGTCTTTTCGAGGACTGAGGTCTTCCCCGCTCCGGGAGCGGACATGAGATTTATCACGCTGATTCCCTGCGCATCGTAAAGCTCACGATTGTGAGAGGCCAGTTGCTCATTGGCCTCCATGATTCCGGTTTCAAGTGTTACCTGATGCATGATTGCTCCTCTTGCAGGTCGTCTGGTCAAAGTATGCGGGCGGCTATTCAAGGTCCAGATATTCGATCTCCATCTCTCTGCCGGCGACGATCGTCAGAATCGATCCGCAGTCACGGCAGAGAAGCGAAAAATCGTTCAGGGGGATATTTCTTTCCGAGCAGTTCGGGCAGCTCGCACGGAGCGGTACGGTCTCGATCTCCAGCGCGGCCTGCTCTGCCTTCGTACCCTGCCTGAGCGCCTCGAATGCGAATTCGAGAGCGTCCCTGACAACGCCGCGAAACTCGCCTATTCGCAGCTTGATTACGTTGATCCGGCCGGCGCCATGCTTTTCCGCCTCGCCCTCGGCGATCTCGAGAATGCCCTGCATGATCGCCATCTCGTGCATCAGGCCGGCGCTCCGATCCCGACATCTTCCAGAACGAGCTCGACGATCCGGCCGACCGAGCGTTCGACCTCGGGCGAGACGCCGATTCGCATCTCCTGCAGCGGAGCGATCGAGACCGCGTAGAGCGTGACCTCCGGCGGATCGCCGAGCAGGTAGAAGGCATCGAGCAGATCCTTGAGGCCGATGTCGTGGGCCGTCAGCGTTCGCGGGTAGTCTTTCGCGTATTTCGGCGTCAGCCTGGTGACCGTGCCCGGTGGCTGACCGTCGATCGTCGCATCGATCAGGACCACTCTGCGCGCGCGCTGCATCGGTTCGAGCAGCAGAAAACTGCCCGTCCCGCCGTCAAGGCACTCGACGCCTTCCGGCAGTTCGATCGAACTCAGCTTCTCGATGATATGAACGCCGACGCCCTCATCCCCCATCAGCATATTGCCTATCCCGAGGATGAGGACGTCGCATTGATTCGTGTTACTCATCTTCTTTTCTCTCGAACTCCCATCCGCTGATCATCCCGGAGGTGGTCCCGCGCCCCTCGACATAATCGTGATAGAAGACGATGTAGACATGAAAAACGATGAAGATGATCGATCCCCACATCGCCATGTGATGCCATTGCCTGACCGCCATGTCTCCGCCCATCAGCGGAACTATCCACGTGAAGAGCTTCGGGAACCACCACGAACTCATGCTCGCGTAGAGAGCGAGCCCGGTCGCCGCCTGAAACATAGAGATCAGGAAGAAGACGAAGTAGCTGAGCGCGGCCAGAGGGTTATGCCCCCGCCCCATCGGTCGCGTCAGCTTCAGCTGGAGGATGTCGACTGAGAAGACCTCGATCAGCTTCCGCCACTGCGCCTTCTTCATGAGGATGTAGTTATTCCATTTCGCGAACCGGTTCCCGACGAATCCCCAGTAGATGCGAAACAGGAAGTTGAAGAAGAAGACCATCCCCGACGCGAAATGAGTGAATCGAACGATCCCGAACCAGTACTGCTGATAAGGCTCGTTCGCCGAAAAGACCGCCTGCGGATTGCCGATGATGTATCCCGTCGGGATCAGGAACATCAGGCACAGGACGTTGATCCAGTGATAGTTTCTGACAGGCAGTTCCCAGACGTAGACTCGATCGTAGGCATGGATTCGAGGCTGCGCCCTGACGCCGGCCATCGACTGAACTTTCTGCGCCATTACGCACCTCCTCAGTTGAATTCGACCCGGTGGATGTGCCGTCCTTCGGGATCGTAGAGGTGGACCGCGCAGGCCAGGCATGGATCGAACGAATGGATCGTCCGCAGGATCTCGACCGGCTGCTCGCTGTTCGCCACCGGCGTGCCGACGAGCGACTCCTCGTATGCCGAACGCTGCCCTTTGGCGTCGCGCGGCGAGGCGTTCCAGGTGCTCGGAACGACAAGCTGATAGTTGTCGATTTTGCCGTCCTTGATCCTGATCCAGTGCGCCAGCGCTCCGCGCGGAGCCTCAGTCATGCCGACGCCCTCGCATTCGGCCGGCCAGGTCGAGGGATCCCACTTCTCGCGGGTGAATGTCGAGACCTGACCGGATTTGATATTGGCCAGCAGGTCGTCATAAAAGCCCTTCAGCCAGTTGACCACCAGCTTCGTCTCGAGACCGCGCGCGGCTGTCCGCCCGAGCGTCGAGAAGAGCGCATCGACCGGGACGGCCAGTTTCGCAAGCGTCTCTGTGACGACCTCCTTCACTTCCGCATTGCCCCTGGCATAGGCGACAAGCACCCGTGCCAGCGGGCCGACCTCCATCGGATGATCCTTCCAGCGCGGAGTCTTGAGCCACGAATACTTGCCCTCGACATCGAGCTGCTCGAAGGGCGGTTTCGGCCCGGTGAAGTTGAACTCGGTCTCGCCATTCCACGGATGAAGGCCTTTCTCGTCGCCGACCGTGTATTTGTACCAGCTGTGCGAGATGTATTCCTTGATCTCCTCGCCGTCCCGGCCGTTGACGTCATAGACCTCGTTCAGATTCCGATCGAGAATGGCTCCGCGCGGGAATTTGAAGCTCTCAGGCTGGTTGTAGCCGGCGGTCGGCAGGTCGCCGTATGCCATGTAGTTCCTCAGACCTCCGCCGATCGCGCCCCAGTCCTTGTAGAATCCGGCGATCGCCATCAGATCCGGGATATAGACCTGATTGACGAAGGTCATGGCGTCCTTGATCAGCTTGCCGACGTGATTGAGCCGTTCGGTGTTGATGGCATTGACGTCCTCGAGGTTGATCGAACACGGCACGCCCCCGACCAGATAGTTCGGATGCGGATTCTTGCCGCCGAAGATCGTGTGGACCTTGACGATCTCCTTCTGCCATTCGAGCGCTTCGAGGTAATGCGCAACAGCCATCAGATTGGCCTCCGGCGGCAGCTTGTACGCCGGATGGCCCCAGTAACCGTTGGCGAAGATTCCGAGCTGCCCGCTGTCGACAAAGGTCTTGAGCCGCTTCTGCAGATCGGAAAAGTATCCCGGCGAGCTCTTCGGCCAGTTCGAGATCGACTGGGCCAGACTGGATGTCGCCGCCGGATCGGCCTTCAGCGCGCTGACGATATCGACCCAGTCCAGCGCGTGCAGGTGATAGAAATGGACTACGTGGTCCTGCACCATCTGCGTGCAGAACATGATGTTGCGAATAAGCTCGGCGTTCTTCGGGACCGAAATCTTCAGCGCATCCTCGACCGTCCGGACGCTGGCCAGGGCATGGACCGTCGTGCAGACTCCGCAGGCCCGCTCGACGAAGGCCCAGGCATCACGCGGATCGCGCCCCTTGAGGATCTTCTCGAATCCGCGGACCATCGTTCCGGAACTGTAGGCATCCGTTATCTTGCCGCCCTCGATCACGGCCTCGATCCTGAGGTGTCCCTCGATACGGGTAATCGGATCAACAACTACGCGTGCCATTACTGATCACCCCCTTCCTTTTCTTCGGGAGCCGCTACTCCGCCGGCCTTCTTGTCGATATTGATCAACTGGCGCTTGCGGACATTGGTCAGGACCAGATGAGCCGCCACTCCGCCGAGAGCCGCCGCTCCCGCCAACGCTCCGATCGTATCGGCCGTGCTCTCGATGCCGAAGCCCGGAAATGCCGGCAGGTGCTGATAGAAGGGTCCGTTGTCCCAGAACCCCGCTTCGCTGCAGCCGATGCAGCCGTGACCGGACTGGATCGGGTAGCTCAACCCGCCGTTCCACTTCGTCACCGAACAGGCGTTGTAGGTCGTCGGCCCGCGACAGCCCATCTTGTAGAGACAATAGCCCTGGCGAGCCGCGTCGTCGTCCCATGACTCGACGAAGAGTCCGGCGTCGTAGAACGGGCGCCGGTAGCAGGTGTCGTGCACGCGACGCGAATAGAACTCCTTCGGCCGGCCCTGCGAATCCAGCTCCGGTGCGCGTCCGAAGACCAGCAGATGAGCGACCACGCCGGTCATGACATCGGCGATCGGCGGGCATCCCGGGACGTTGATCACCGGTTTGCTGATGATCTTGTGGATCGGCGTCGCATTGGTCGGGTTCGGGTTCGCGCTCTGAATACAGCCGTTCGATGCGCAACTGCCCCAGGCGATCACCGCGGCGGCATCCTTCGCCGCCTCGCGCAGGATCTGCTCGGCCGATCGACCTCCGATCATGCAGTAGGCCCCGTCATCCTTCATCGGCACCGAGCCCTCGACCAGCAGGATGTACTGCCCCGGATATTTCGTAATCGTGTCGTGGTAGGATTTTTCGGCCTGATGGCCCGCTGCCGCCTGCAGCGTTTCGGTGTAATCGAGCGAGAGATAATCGAGCAGGATATCTGCGACTATGGGGTGCGACGATCGGATGAAGGATTCACTGCAGCAGGTGCATTCCTGAAAATGGAGCCAGACGACCGGAGGCCGCGACTTCGTCTCGAATGCATGCACGACCTTGCCCAGACCCGACAACTGGATCCCGGATAGCGTGGCCGCCACCGTACAGAACTGCAGAAAATCACGCCGCGTATACCCCCTTGCCTGCATCGCCTGCCAGATAGTTGGACTTCGGCCATTCATATCTGCTCCTTTCGGCTGATGATCGATGCGTGTTGCAAGCCCTGACACTTATTTGAATGAAATCATGTCCCGGCTGCCCTCAAATATTGCGAAATATGATTGATAATGTGCAATTCAAGTGCCACTTCCAGATCACCTCACCTGGCACCAATTCGCGTAAAAACCCGCTTCCGGGGGCGAAATATTCACAGGTTGTGCTATCAATGGGGAAAATTACCTGCCGGGCTGGGGAATTTTTTCAGTCCACAAGGCCTCGATAGTGTCTGAAATATATCTTCCAATTCATATTCACACGTATGGACTTTTAAAAGGACAATGTGGTATCAACCGATCAATTTCAGAGTAGAGGACGAGCGCTAAACGTCCCACATCAATGACTAGAAGTAACAACAAAACAGGAGGATATTGCATATGCTGATAGGATCTATCACAGGGTTCATCATCGGTGTCATTCTGGGCACCATTATCTATGGTATTTTGATCTTCATCGTCGGGAAGATCGGTCTTGGAATGGAAGTCGACGGCATTGTACCGGCGTTGAAGGCGGGCTTCATCGTGGCACTGCTCGCCGGACTGCTGGGTTTGGCATTGCAAGCAATCGGCATTTCTCTCGATGACGGTTTGATCAGCGCGATCATACACCTGCTGGTCTCGGCCGGATTGCTGCAGTTCGCCGGCGACAAGATCGCGGGAATGCGCGTCAAAGGATTCGGCGGAGCGATCATCGCGGCCATCGCGATCGCCGTCGTTTCGTGGCTTCTCGTGCTGGTTCTCAAGGGCGTTGCATAAGCAGTAACTGACGATATTCAGACCATGGATATCGCTTCATCATCCGGGGCGGCGCAGAGTCATCAGCCGCCCCGGGTCGGTCTCAGCCTCTCGGCCTTTTTATACAGCGGAACCTGAGTCTTTCTATTTTTTAATCGCGGAAGTCGCTGGGATGGCAGAGATTGATAATATGGATTCCTAAATTCGGAGTCTCGCCCAAAGTCCATTTATTGAACTTTGCCATTCTCAATAAATCTCTGCTCTCCCCTGCGCCTCTGCGTTTAAGACCGAAACAATTTCGCACAGGAGAGATCTCACATGAAACTGCTGCTGATTGCGCCGAGCGGACTGTGGATTCAGGGGTTCAAAGGTAACAGGCACCTGCATCTGCTCAATCTGGCGGCCGTAGCCGCACTCGCCACACCATACTTCAGTGAGATCAAGATCGTCGAGGAGGAGTTCGGGCCGCTCGACCTCGACGAGTCGGCGGATCTGGTTGGGATCACGATGATGACCTGCCAGGCCGAGCGCGGCTATTTCCTGGCCGATCATTTCCGGAAGCGCGGAATCCGGACCATCTGCGGCGGCAGTCACGCGACTTTCATGACAGGTGAATGCGCCGAGCACTTCGATGCGGTGGTGGTCAATGAAGCCGAATCGGTGTGGGACGATCTGATGGCCGATTTCCTGGCCGACCGCCTCAAACCCGTCTACCGTTCGGACAGACTGATCGACCTCAAGGATCTGCCGATCCCGCGCAAGGAGTTATTCGTGAAGAACGGCGCGCACCTCGATGTGATTCAGGCGGGTCGGGGCTGCCCTCTGGGCTGCGAGTTCTGCACGGTCACTCAGATGTACGGCAAGAAGTTCCGCACCCGGCCGGTCGAGCATATCGTCGAGGAGATCAG
>CALBSU010000277.1 GCA_937967285.1 uncultured Acidobacteriota bacterium | reverse complement strand
ATGATCCGGGAAGGATACGATGCCGAGCTGGACGAGTTGAGGAATCTGGCGCGGAGCGGGAAGAGCTACATTGCGGCGATCGAGGCGCGCGAGCGGGGTCGGACGGGGATCGGATCGTTGAAGGTGAAGTTCAACAATGTCTTCGGATATTTCATCGAGATCAGCAATGCGAATCGGGACAAGGTTCCGGCGGACTATGAGCGAAAGCAGACGCTGGTCAATTCCGAGCGGTACACGACGCCTGAGCTGAAGGAGTACGAGGCGAAGGTGCTGGGCGCGGAGGAGCGGATACTGGAGATCGAGATCTCGATCTTCAACGAGATCAGGCGGCGTGTGGCCGGGGAGGCGGCACGAATTCAGAGTGTTGCGCGGCTGGTGGCGCGGCTGGATGTGGCGGCCTCGCTGGCGGAGGTGGCGGCGCGCAGGAATTACGTCAGACCCGGGATCCATGAAGGCGACGAGATTGTGATCCGTGGCGGTCGTCATCCGGTGCTCGAGACGATGGGCGAGAGGTTCGTCCCGAACGATCTGAGCATGAACAACTCGACCGACCGGCTGATCATCATCACCGGACCGAACATGGGCGGTAAGAGCGTCTATCTGAAGCAGACGGCGCTGATTGTGATCATGGCGCAGATGGGCGGGTTCGTGCCGGCGAGCGAAGCGCGGATATCGGTCGTCGACAGGATATTCACACGGGTCGGGGCGTCGGACAACCTGGCGCGCGGGCGTTCGACATTCATGGTCGAGATGACGGAGACCTCGAATATTCTGAACACGGCGACTCCGCGGAGCCTGATCCTGCTCGATGAGGTGGGGCGCGGGACCGCCACATTCGACGGACTGTCGCTGGCCTGGGCGATCGCCGAATACCTGCATGACGACGGGCGTCACAGCGCCAAGACTCTCTTCGCAACGCATTATCACGAGATGACGGAGCTGGCCAAGATGCGCCCGGGAGTGCGCAACTACCAGGTGGCGGTCTCGGAATCGAAGGGCGAGATCGTCTTTCTGCGCAAGGTGATCCCGGGCAGCGCCAGCAAAAGCTACGGGATCGAGGTTGCCCGGCTGGCGGGGCTGCCGGCCGCGGTCATCGACCGTGCGCGGGAGATCCTGACCAACCTCGAGCAGAACGAACTGGACCTGACTGGCAAGCCCAAGTTCGCCCGGCATCTCAAAAAACCGCCGCGCAATGCCGACCAGCTCTCGCTGCTCCCTCTTGAAGAGGCCGATGAAGAGTAATGATATGGCGATTCTTGTTCGCCGCATCCGTTATGCTAAGATGTTGGCGATTCCAAGGAGGATTTCATAGTGCCGAACCCTTTCAATATTAATACAGCCCGTGAGGGTGATCTGTCCGTCATCACGCTCGAGGGTTTCGTCGATGCTCACACCGCTCCGAAGTTCGAGAATGCCGTTCAGTCGGAGATCGAGAAGGGCCACAATCGGATCATCGTCAACTGCGAGAAGCTGAGCTACATCTCCTCCGCTGGTCTCGGGGTCTTCATGAGCTTCATCGAGGAGGTCCGCGATAAAGGCGGCGATATCAAGATCTGCGGTCTGGTCGACAAGGTGAAGAGCACATTCGTAATCCTGGGATTTCAGGAGATCTTCGACATCGTGGATGATCAGCCGGCAGCCGTGCAAAAATTTTCGGCGGGATAAACCCGGCATAGCCCCCTGAGGAGTGATCCGATGGCCGCCATCGAAAAAAAATTCACACTTAAGTTCCCGTCATCGACGGAAAATCTGGCGCTGGTCCGCGAATTCGTGAGCGGGATCGGCCGGCAGTCGAAGATGAGTGAAGCCGATATCGCGCAACTCGAACTGGCGGTGGATGAAGCCTGCGCCAACGTGATCGAGCACGCATACGGCCATGACGTCAGCAAGGACGTCATCATTCGCGCCGTCTTCGACGACGAGAGGGTGAGGATCTCCGTGATCGACACCGGTTGCGGCTTCGATCCCACGAAGGTCGAACTGCCCTCGCTCGAACAACTCGTCACGCAACGCAAGTCCGGAGGACTCGGGATCAGGCTGATCAGATCTCTGATGGACGATGTGAGTTACGAAATAGTTCCCGGCCAGAAGAATGAACTGCACATGACGAAGAAGATCCGAAAAGACCAGCCATGACGTCACCACTCAGTGTTTCAAGCATGGAAGCGCTGCTCGAGTCGGCGCATCTGCTGCACTCCTCGCTCGATCTCGACGACCTGCTCAAACATCTGCTGCGCTCGGTCATGGGGCGACTGCTGATCAGCAAGGGCCTGATCGCCGTCTCGGAGGACGGGGTCATGCGGCATGCCCTGGTTCGCGGGATTCCGAAGCTGGAGGTCGGCGAAGTATTCGATGAAGAGGCCGCCCGAGCCTGCGGGATCGAGCTGATCCTTCCGATCGGGAGGGCGGACTCGCCGGAGGGGCTGCTCGGAATCAGCCGCCCGCTCAACCGCGTGGTCGAGCAGGAGGAGATGGATTTCCTTCGCGCGCTGCTCGGGATCGCCGCCAGCGGCATCGGCAACGCCCGCTCTCACGCCCAGGCCAGGGACCTCAACGAGGCGCTGGATCAGAAAGTTCAGGAACTCAAAACGCTGCTCGATCTGGTCCGCGGCCTGACCTCATCGCTCGAGCCGGACGATGTGGCCCAGCTGCTGACCCTGACGCTGACCGGAAGGTGGGCGATCCGAAAATATGCGCTGGTGGCCTGGAAGAAGGGGCATCCGCCGGTTCTCCGCCTGCGCGGCATGGATCTCGACCGGCTGGCGGATTACCGCAATTACGAGAGCGAGATCCTCGAGCTGCAGGAGGCCGTCCGTGTCGCAGACATGCAGGACGGCAGTCTCAAGGAGATGCTCCGATCGGCACAGGCCGAAGCCGTTTTCCCGATCGTGGCGGGAGACAATACGACGGGCGGACTGGTGATTCTCGGCCCGCGTCCCGGTAATCTCTCCTACAGTGAATCCGACCTCGAGTTCGGAACCGGTCTGGTTGCGCAGGCAGCCGTCGCATTCGAAAACTCCTGGTATTTCCGCGAAGCGATCGAGAAGAAGAAGGTCGAGCAGGAACTGGCGCTCGCGGCCAGCATTCAGGAGAACCTCTTCCCTTCCTCGCTGCCGAAGATTCCGCCTTTCGACCTGGCAGCCCACAACCGGCCGGCACGACAGTGCGGAGGCGACTACTACGACATTCTCCTCAACCCGAACTGCCAGGACGATCGGCGCAGCTATCTGATCTGCGTGGCGGATGTCTCCGGCAAGGGGCTTCCGGCCTCCCTGCTGATGAGCAATATCCAGGCGACGCTGCGGGCGCTGCTCGGACGGATCGACTCACTGACAGACCTGGCGGCCCACACCAATGAACTGCTCTATGCATCGACTCCGTCCAACAAATACGTGACGGCCGTCATGCTCGACTTCGATCCGGCATCAGGCAATGTCCGTTTCGTGAATGCAGGACATACCGACTGCCTGCTGTTGAGAGAAGACGGCGAGGCGCACTGGCTCAAGGCGACCGGAACGCCGCTCGGCCTGCTGCCGGATATGCCCTACGAGGAACGGTTCATCGAATTCCATCCCGGCGACATGATCGCGCTCTTCTCCGACGGCGTGACCGAGGCCCAGGACGAGCAGGAGAACGAATACGGAGAGGAACGGATCGTCAACTTCCTGCGGCCGATCGCTCACCTTCCCGCCCGCGAGATCGTCGAGCTCGTCTTCGAGGAGGTCGATCGCTTCGCCGGCACGTCGCCGCAATACGACGACATCACGCTCTTTGTGATCAAATGGCCAAAGTCAGTAGAAAGTAGAAAGTAAAAAGTAAAAAGTAGAAAGTAGAAAGGGAAATTTGGAGACTTGCACAAGACCGGACGGTTTTACTTTCTACTTTCTACTTTTTACTTTCTACTTACTTTCAGAGTGTTGGAATGAAAAAGCAAAATAACATTAGCCAGTACAGTCGCCGTGAGATGCTCTCCTCGACTCTGATGGGAGCCGGCGCAGCGTTCATCGGTATGTCTCCATTCGGACAGACGAAGCTCGACGGCAGGCTCAAGCAGTCGGTCTGCCGCTGGTGCTACAACCGGATTCCGCTCGACGATTTCGCCAAAGCTGTATCCGGAATGGGGATCGTCGGGATCGATCTGATCGGACCGGCGGACTGGCCGACGGTCAAAAAGTACGGGCTGACGCCGACGATGACCGCCGGGGCGGGAACTATTCCCGACGGGTGCAACCGCCCGGACCTGCACGACAAGCTGGAAAAGGAATTTCTCGAGAACATCCCGCGAGCCGCGGCCAACGGGGTTCCGAACGTGATCACATTCTCGGGCAACCGCAAGGGAATGTCGGACGGAGAGGGGATCGAGAACTGCGTCGCCATGCTCAACCGCGTCAAGGGAGCGGCCGAAAAGCACGGTGTGACGATCTGCATGGAGCTGCTCAACAGCAAGGTCGATCACAAGGATTACATGTGCGATCACACGGCATGGGGCGTAGAAGTGGTGCGGAGGGTGAACTCGCCGCGCGTCAAGCTGCTCTACGACATTTATCATATGCAGATTATGGAAGGGGACGTAATCAGGACGATCCGCGACAATTTCGCTCACATCGCCCATTTCCACACCGGCGGCAATCCGGGGCGGAACGAACTGGACGACACTCAGGAGCTCAACTGGCGGACGATCGCGAGGGCGATCGCGGATCTCGGTTTCAAGGGTTACTTCGCGCACGAATTCGTCCCGAAACGCGATCCGCTGACCTCCCTGCGCGAGGCGGTCATGCTTTGTAACGTATAAATTATGAAAGCACTTATAAAACAATCGCTATTGGAGAACGGTCTGACATACGTCGAGGACAGGCCGGAGCCTGTTCTCGGTCACGACGAGGTGATGATCCGCGTGACGGCGGCATCGATCTGCGGAACGGACATCGGAATCTACGACATAGTAGGGCGCCCGGGGATGCAGAACGAGATGCTCAAGCCGCTCGGCGGAGAGATGGGCCGGTACCGGCCGATCACGCTCGGCCACGAGTTCTGCGGCGAGGTGGTCGAAGTGGGCCGTGACGTTCCGAGTTCGCTGGTCAGAATCGGGGATTACGTAACCAGCGAGATGCACATCACCTGCGGTCACTGTCAGCAGTGCCTGGACGGGATGCAGCATGTCTGCCAGAACATCAAGGTCAAGGGAGTCCACGAGAACGGCGCCTTCGCCGATCTGGTGACGGTCCCGGCGAGGAATCTGATCAATCTGGAGTTCGCCGGCGGAAGGCAGGTCATTCCTCCGAGGTTCGGAGCATTTCTGGATGCGCTGGGCAACGGAGTGCACACGGTCATGGAAGCTCATGTGGCGGGCAAGACCGTGGCGGTGCTCGGCCTTGGGGCTCAGGGGCTGATGTCGACGGCGATCTCGCGCACGCTCGGCGCGACGCGGATCTATGCAACGGACTTCTCAGCCTCAGCCGACACGCGCGGACGGCTCGGCAATCGCTTCGATCTGGCGATGCAGGTCGGCGCCGATTTCTGCTTCGACATGAATGAAACGGCTTCGCCCGGAGCGCGCGCGGAGTTTCTAGAACGCGTGCGCGACGAAAACGGCGGCGGCGTGGATATCGTCCTCGAGATGAGCGGCGCGGAGTCGGCCCTCAAGGACGCCGGCGAGATCGTCAAGAACGGCGGCAAGATCCTTCTGCTCGGCATTCCCGCCAAGCCTCTCAATTCATACGACCTCGGCAAATATATCGTCTGGAAGGGCGTCACGATGCAGGGGATCTTCGGTCGCAAGATGTTCACGACGTGGCATTCGATGCTCGATCTGCTGGCGGCCGAAAAGTCCGGTCTCAAGGAGAAGCTCGAACTGCTGGTCGCGCCGCAGCCGATCCCTCTCTCAGATTTCGAGCGCGGATTCGAGATGGTGCGCAGCCAGGAAGCGGTCAAGGTGCTTCTGGTGCCGGGAAAAACCGTAGACGAGGCCAGGGAGCTATGAATCCGAACGAACTTTATCAGACGCTGAGCGCCGAGCTGAAGGGCATAGAAGAGGCGAAGACCTTCAAATACGAAGTGCCGCTCGAGAGCATACAGGGCGGCACGGTGAGGGTCGCCGGCAGGGACGCGGTCATGCTCGCCTCGAACAACTATCTCGGACTGGCCAACCATCCGAAGATCGTCGAGGCGGCGCATCGCGGGCTCGATGAATGGGGCTACGGGATGGCGTCGGTCAGGTTCCTCTGCGGTACCGAGCCGATCCATCTCGAACTCGAAAAACGGATCGCGGGGTTGCTCGGCTGCGATGCTACGATCCTGCACAGCTCGTTCTTTGCGGCAAACGAGGCCTTCTTCACCGCCCTGCTGGCGGCGGCGGGAATCGCGCGCCCGGACGACTGGCGTGAGCGGGTCGCCGTCGGCGCCGATCGCAAACAGAGCCGCACCGCCCGGGAAAACCTCAAACTGCCCGAAGGTCTGGAATTCCCGGCTGCGCTGCCCGAGGCGCAGCAGCAACTGGTGGAATTCCATGCACCGGGTCTCAGGGCCCTGCTCGGCTACGCCTGACCGGTCGCCCGCTCCGCGATCCAGCCCGGCAGGTCGTCGATGCTGGCCAGGGCGCCGAAGCGGTCATGGCCCTCGGGCGCGTCGGCCAGTTCGTGGGCCCAGGTGATGGCATAGGGAATATGGACGGCGAAGGCCCCGGCCTCGAGCGCCGGAAGGACGTCCGACTTCATTGAATTGCCGGCCATCACCGCCTGGCTGGCGCCGGTGCCATGGCGGGCGAAGACGCGGTCATAGGTCCCGCGGTCCTTCTCCGAGACGATTTCGACCGCCGCGAAGAGGTCGCCGAGGCCGGAGGCCGCCAGCTTGCGCTCCTGGTCCATCAGATCGCCCTTGGTGATCAGGAC
>CALBSU010000276.1 GCA_937967285.1 uncultured Acidobacteriota bacterium | reverse complement strand
TCACGTTTTCGGCATCGAGCATTCTGCTGGCGATCTTCTTCGGCGCGGCGATCGGCAATGTCGTGCGCGGGGTGCCGCTCAATTCCGACGGGTATTTCTTCGCCGCCTTGTGGACCGATTTCAGAGTCGGGCCGCGGCCGGGCATCCTCGACTGGTACACGATACTGACGGGGCTGCTGGCGCTGGCGGCGCTGGCCGTTCACGGCGCGAACTACGTTGCGCTCAAGACTGACGGAGCGCTCCGCGGCCGCGCCAGACAGGCCGCGGGATGGGGCTGGCACGCGCTGATCGTCCTGACGGTATTGAGTCTGATAGCGACCTTCGCCGTCCGGCCTCAGGTGATCGACAATTACAGGAACGGGATCTTCGGTTGGCTGATACCGGTCATCGTCGTCGCGTCGCTCGGCGGGATCTTCCTCTTTCTGAAGACGGGCAGGGATCTTGGGGCATTCCTGTCTTCATCGGCGTATCTGGTCGGAATGCTGGCCGGAGCGGCGTACGGGATGTATCCCACTCTGCTCCCGTCGAGCGCCGATCCATCGCTCAGCCTGACGATCTTCAACGCCAAAACGGGAGATTACAGTCTGAGGGTCGGGCTCGTCTGGTGGATCATCGGAATGATGCTGGCGACGGGGTATTTCGTATTTCTGTACAGGTTCTTCCGGGGCCGAGTGACACTGGAAACAGTAGAAAGTAAAAAGTAAAAAGTAGAAAGTAGAAGGCAGGGCTCAGTCGCTGACGCTTCAGACCGGTTGTACCAGGAGTGGGAGGATCGTGCCGATCTCGTCGCGCAGGACGGCGTCGGCCATGCCGTCGAGCGGCGTCGGCGTTCGATTGACGATGATCAGACGGGCGCCCAGATACTTCGCCTGCTCGGGATAAGAGGCCGCCGGATAGACCACGAGTGAAGAACCGACGGCCAGGAAGAGGTCGCAGTCGCGGACGGCCTCATCCGCCAGGCGCATCTCGCGGCCCGGCAACATCTGGCCGAACGAAACGGTCGCAGGTTTGAGCAGCCCCCCGCAGCGCTCGCACACGGGCGCCGGATCCCCCGCCTCGACGCGACGGACCGCTTCATTCATCGGGATCCGGCTGAGGCAGCTCAGGCAGCCCGCCTCGACGCTTGTACCGTGCAGCTCGATGACTCGAGTATTTCCCGCCCGCTGGTGCAGACCGTCGATGTTCTGCGTGATCAGTGCGCGCAGCCGGCCCTGTTTTTCGAGCTCGGCGAAGGCGAGGTGCCCGGCATTGGGCTTCGCGTCCCGCATCTCGGGCCACGATTCGATCTTCTGTCGCCAGTATTCGATTCGCGCTTCACGGCTCGAGACGAACTCGTCGAACTCGATGATCCGGTTTTTCGCCCAGACGCCGTTCGGGCTGCGGAAATCCGGAATTCCCGATTCGGTTGAGATCCCCGCCCCGGTGAATCCCACGATTCTTTTCGCTCCCCGTATCAGTTCGTATGCGTCCATAAAGATAAGAGTAGAAAGTAAAAAGTAGAAAGTATAAAGTACCGAAAGGGAGTTCATTATACTTTAACCGTTTGATGCATATGAAGAAAAAAGCCATCGCATTGATCATCGCGTTGAGCGCTGCCGCGCTCTCATGCGAGAGTCCGGCGCCGCGGAAGGCGGACAAGCCTGTTCCTGATGCCCGGGCGGACATTCATTCCTACGCCAACCCGGAAGAGGTGAGGGTCAAACATCTCGATCTCGATGTCGAGCTTCACTTCGATCGGAAGGTGATCGGCGGAACGTCGACGCTGACGCTTGCCGGGCCTGCCGGCGGAGATCATCCGCTGCATCTCGATACGCGGGATCTGAAGATCGTCAGGACCGAGACCACATCGGACGGCGTCAGTTATTCGAGCGTCCCGTTCAAGCTCGATGATGCCGACCGGATTCTCGGCTCTCGCCTGAGCGTCCCTGTCTCGGAAGGCACGACGAAGGTCCGCGTAACGTATGAAACCAGCCCGTCGGCCAGCGGAGTCCAGTGGCTCGAACCTTCGATGACGGCCGGGAAAAAGCATCCCTATCTCTTCACGCAGTCTCAGGCGATCCACGCGCGGAGCTGGATCCCGCTGCAGGATTCGCCGGCCGTCCGGATCACCTATCAGGCCCGAATCAGGACGCCGAAGGAGCTGACGGCGGTCATGAGCGCGGAGCAGGACGGAAGCGGCGAGCGGACAGGAGAATACCGATTCAACATGCCCCAGGCGATCCCGCCCTATCTGATCGCGCTGGCGGCCGGCGACATATCCTTTAAATCACTCGGCGCGCGGACCGGCGTCTACACTGAACCTGCTATGCTCGAAAAGGCGGCGCGCGAACTGTCCGACACCGAGAAGATGATCGAGGCGACCGAGAAGCTATACGGGACATATCGCTGGGGCAGATACGACATCCTTGTCCTGCCGCCGAGTTTTCCGATCGGCGGCATGGAGAATCCGCGGCTGACCTTTGCCACGCCGACGATCCTGGCCGGCGACAAGAGCCTGGTTTCGCTGATCGCGCATGAACTGGCGCATTCCTGGTCGGGCAATCTGGTGACCAACGCGACGTGGAGGGACTTCTGGCTCAACGAGGGATTCACGACTTATCTCGAACGGCGGATCGTCGAGGAGGTCTACGGTCGCCCGCGCGAGGAGATGGAGGCGGCGCTCGGCCTGCAATCGCTCGAGAAGGAGATGGCCGGAATGGACCCGCGTGATCAGATTCTGCACGTCGATCTGGCCGGGCGCGATCCCGACGAGGGATTCACTGGCGTTCCTTACGAAAAAGGCGCGCTCTTCCTGCGACACCTCGAGGAGACATTCGGACGCGAACGGTTCGACGCTTTTCTCAAGAGCTATTTCAATCACTTCGCATTTCAGAGCATCACCACGGATCAGTTTCGCGCCTACCTGAAAGCTCATCTGCTGAACGGCGCTCCGGTGCTCGCCGCGCAGGTTCCGGTCGAGGAGTGGATCACGAAACCCGGACTTCCTTCGTCCGCGCCGCGGCCCCGATCAGACGCCTTCGCCAAAGTCGAGGAGCAGGCGGATAAATGGCTGAAAGGCGAAACTCCGGCGGCGAAACTTCAGACCAGGCAGATGACGACGCAGGAATGGCTCCACTTCCTCAACTTCCTGCCGAAGGAACTGTCCAGGGAGCAGCTCGATCAGCTCGACCGCGCATTCAATCTGACGAAGATCGGCAACGCCGAGATCGCGCACGTATGGCTGCTCATCTCGATCCGCAATAAATACGCTCCGGCCGATGACAGGCTCGAAC
>CALBSU010000275.1 GCA_937967285.1 uncultured Acidobacteriota bacterium | reverse complement strand
ACCCTGACCAGCAAAGGTGCGGTGATCCGCGACTGGACGATGACCAGTTTCACGGACGGCAAGTCGATCGATCCGCCGACCGGCGTCAATCTGGTCTCCGAGAAGCTGACAGCCCGCATCGGGGGTCCGCTCAGATTCTACATTCCCTCCGATCAGGCACTCGAAAAACTGCTCAACCAGTCGAATTACGAGATTCGCGGAAACGACGGTCAGGAGATCTATCTCAAGCCGGGCGAGAGCCGCGAAGTGAGCTTTCATTATGCCGGCGGCGGAATCGAGGCGACCAAGAAACTTGTCTTCAAGGGGCTCGGTTACAAGGGCGCGACCGGATTCGATTTCGACATCAGCGTCAGTGTTCTGAAGAACGGCTCATCGGTCGATGCCTACATCGTGGTCGGTCCGAATTTCGGCGATCAGCAGGTGACGGAGGTCAGCGTCTACAAGCACGCGCCGCAGTTGACCTATTCCGAGAGCGGCAGCGTATCGCGTGAGGCGGCCGACGCGCTGGAAGGCGTTCCCGCCACGCAGACCGAAGCGCCGGTGACCTGGGCGGCGGTCGATGACAACTACTTCGCCATGGCGATCGTTCCGGCGGCGCCGGCGCCGGCCTTCAAGCTGCTCAACGATAATCTGGTTTCGATGGCTGTCCATCTTGAGCCCGGTCAGGTCAACCGCGTTTACGCCGGGCCGAAGGATCTCGAGACGCTGAGCCACGCGAGCGAGCTCTTCGGGCTGATCGAGAAAGGCAGTCCGCTCGAGAACATCGTCAGCTACGGCTGGCTCAACTTCATCGCCTTCATGCTCAAGCCGATCGCCCAGTTGATGCTCAACGGGCTGAGGCTGATCAACAACTACGTCGGCAATTTCGGCTGGTCGATCGTCGTGCTGACGGTCGTACTGAACATGTTCTTCTTCCCTCTCCGCTGGAAGAGTTCGGTGGCGATGAAGCGGGCCGCGGCGATGCAGCCGAAGATGAAGGATCTGCAGGAGCGGATGAAGAAGCTCGACAAGAACGATCCGCGGATGCTCGACCTGCAGAAGGAGCAGATCTCGCTGATGAAGGAGGGCAACCCGTTGATGGGCTGTCTTCCGCTGCTGCTGCAGATGCCGTTCTTCATGGCCGTCTTTGCGATTCTGACGGTATCGATCGAGGTCCGGCATGCGCCGTTCATCGGCTGGCTCAGGGATCTCTCGACGCCGGATCCGTACTGGGTTCTGCCGATCATCATGTGCGTGACAATGGTCGCGCAGCAGGCCCTGACGCCGACAACGGCGGATCCGGTGCAGAAGCGCGTCGGATACCTGATGCCGCTGATCTTCACCTGGTTCCTGAAATCCGCTCCGGCGGGACTGGTGCTCTACTGGATGGTCAGCAACCTGGTCGGCGTCGCGCAGCAGTTCATCATCAACAAGCTCAATCCGACCAAGCCGCCGGCTGAGGCCGATCAGTCGGACAAGACCGGTCAGAAACCAAGGAAAGGAAAGAAGGCCGAAGCTCTGGCGAACTGATCTCCAGTCAAAGGTGAAGATAGTTATGGCTACAGAAAATTTTGATGAATTGAAGATTCGGATCGAAACCTTCGTCAAGGAGATGGTCGACAAGTCCTCGCTCGATCTGAGGGTCGAGGTTGCGGAGTCCGCTCCGTCGACGATCGAGGTTTCGTTCCAGGGATTCGATCTTCCGCTGCTGCTTGGACACAACGCCGAGCTGCTCGATGCGCTGCAGTATATCGCGCGTCGCGCCTTTGCAGACTCCGTTGCCGACGGCGTGCAGATCGATTTCGATGCCGGCGGATATCGCGAAACCCGCCGTCAGGAACTGGAACTGATGGCTCAGAAGGCAGCCGAACGCGTCAAGGTGACCAAAGTCCCGTTCGTCTTCGATCCGATGAACGCGCAGGACCGCCGGATCATTCACACGGCCTTGGTGGACATCGAGGGGATCAAGACCGAGAGCGAGGGCGAAGGTCAGATGCGGCGCGTCAAAGTCTACGCCGGCTGACGATGAGCGGCTCCCGAACCATCGCCGCGATTGCAACTCCGGCCGGCTATGGCGGGATCGGAGTGATCAGGCTGAGCGGCGACCGAGCCGTCGAGATCGCCGCCGGGTTATTGAAGTCCAGTCCTCCCGCAGAACCCAACCACGCATCATTTCACATCATTCACAATCCGGAGACCGGCGCGACGATCGATGAAGCGATCGTCACCTGGTTCAGGGCGCCGCATTCATTCACCGGAGAAGACGTGGTCGAGATCGCCTGCCACGGGAGCCCGGTAGTTCTCTCGGAGATTCTCAGGTTGCTGGTCGGTTTCGGTGCAGCGCCGGCCGAGCCCGGAGAGTTTACCCTGCGGGCTTTTCTCAATCACCGCATCGACCTTGCCCAGGCCGAAGCGATCAACGATCTGATCCATTCGCAGACTACCTGGCAGGCGAAGCTGGCCGCGCGGCAACTGCGCGGAGAGCTTTCCCGTCAGCTTCAACCGCTCAAGGATGATCTGATCAACCTGATCGTCCACTTCGAATCTACCGTCGAGTTCGTCGAGGACGATCTGGATCCGCTGGATCTGGCCCGACATCTCTCGACCATCGAGTCGACGATCGGCAAACTGAGGAATCTGGCGTCGAGCTACGGCGTCGGCCGGATGATCAGGGACGGCATCAGTCTGGCGCTGATCGGGCGTCCGAACGTCGGCAAGTCGTCGATCTTCAACAGCCTGCTCGGGAGGGACCGGGCGATCGTCACTCATCTGCCGGGAACCACGCGCGACACGCTCCGCGAGACGCTCGCGATCAACGGCATTCCGGTCCACCTGACGGATACGGCCGGAATCCGCGAGACCGAGGATCTGGTCGAACAGCTCGGCGTCGAGCGAACCCGGACGGCGATCACCGAAGCCGATCTGGTCATCGCCGTTCTCGATTCGCAATCGCCGCTGACGGATGAAGAGATCGATCTGCTGCGCGAATTCCCCGTCAGTCTCTACGTCGTCAATAAGTGCGATCTCGAAGAGAAGCTCTCAGCGGAGACGGTCAGGTCGCTGGCCGAGCGGCACGATGTGATCAGGGTATCGGCCCTGACCGGAATGGGCATCGACGATCTGCGGCAGGCTATCGCGGGCCGGATCGCCGGCGGGACGGGGGATGAGAGCGCGATCATCACCAACGAACGACACTTCAGGGCCCTCGAGGATTCGATCGCCGCGCTCGATGCGGCCCGCCGCGATCTCGAAGCGGGATTCACCGAGGAAGTGGCGCTGGCCAATCTCCACGC
>CALBSU010000274.1 GCA_937967285.1 uncultured Acidobacteriota bacterium | reverse complement strand
AAAAATGGTTCGCAAAAACTTGTTCCTTGCAATCCTTCTACTGGCAGCGAGTTTTTCGTTTGTCGTCGCACAGCAACCGGCCAGGGATGCCAACGATCCCGTCGCCCGCATCAGGGACGAAGGCATGAACCGTTCACAGGTCATGGAGATACTCAGTTACCTGACCGATGTGATCGGGCCGCGCCTGACCGCGTCGCCGGGTCTCAAGCGCGCAAACGAATGGACGCGCGACAAGATGAAGGGCTGGGGGCTGGAGAACGCGCACCTCGAGCCGTGGGGGCCGTTCGGTCGCGGCTGGTCGCTCAAGTCGTTTGCGGTTGAGGTCAGCGCGCCGCAAACGTTCCCGCTCATCGCCTATCCCAAGGCCTGGTCGCCCGGAACCAACGGGACGATCGTCGGGGATGTTGTCTACCTCAACGCAAAAGACGAGAAGGCGCTCGAGAAGTATAAAGGCACGCTAAAAGGCAAGATCGTCATCACCGCTCCGATTCGCGAGGTCAAGGCGATGTTCGATGCGCCGGGCATCCGGATGACCGAAAAAGACCTGCTTCGCCTGGCCGACGCTCAGGATCCGGCAAAGGATCGAGCCGGCAGCCCGATGGCTCAGATGAACAACCCGCGAATGATGGAGTTCATCAACGCCGCGGTCCTCGAAGCCAAAAAGCTCAATTTTCTGGTCAATGAGGGAGCGGCCATGATGTTGTCGCCATCGCGTTCGGGCAGCGGCGGCACGTTGTTTACCGAAGCAGCGGACGTTCCGCGAGAGATCAAGCCCGACCTTCCGCCCATGCAGGCAGTCATGCAGTTGTTCATGGGCCGCGTCAATGCCTACGACAAGGATGCTCCGAAAACGATCCCGCAGCTCGTCCTGATCCCGGAGCATCACAACCGCCTCGTCCGCATGCTCGAAGCCGGCGAAAAGGTGCAGGTTCGAGTCAATCTGGATGTGCAGTTTCATGATCAGGATTTGATGGCGTACAACACGATCGCCGAGATCCCCGGGACCGACAAAAAGGACGAGATCGTCATGGTCGGAGCGCACATCGATTCCTGGCACAGCGGGACCGGCGCGACCGACAACGGCGCCGGCTGCGCAGTCGCGATGGAAGCGGTGAGAATCCTCAAGGCCCTCAATCTGCAGCCGCGCCGGACCATCCGCGTCGGACTCTGGAGCGGTGAGGAGCAGGGAATTTACGGTTCGCGCGCCTACGTCAAGGAGCATTTCGGCGCTCCGGTCACCGACGGTTCGCCGATGGCGGAGATGACGGCGATGATGGGAGGCGGCTCGTCGGCCAAAATCAACACCAAACCCGATTACGATAAATTCTCGGTCTATTTCAACCTCGACAACGGGACGGGCAAGATCCGCGGAGTCTACATGCAGGGCAACGAAGCCGCCCGCCCGCTCTTCCGCGACTGGCTGATGCCTTTCAGGGACCTCGGAGCCGCCACGCTCAGCATCTCGAACACCGGCGGAACCGATCACCTCTCTTTTGACGGAATCGGCCTGCCCGGCTTTCAGTTCATTCAGGATCCGGTCGAGTACGACTCCCGCACTCACCACTCGAACATGGACGTCTTCGACCGCATTCAGGCTGATGATATGAAACAGGCCGCGACGATCATGGCGGCGTTTCTCTACAACGCCTCGACCATGGAGGAGAAGTTCCCGCGTAAACCCCGTGGAGCGAAATAGACCGCTTCCGGCCTCCGCCAAACGATCGAACACTCGGGGGGCGAAAGGGCCGGCGCACATCGAACGATTCATCGACCCTTTGAGCGGGCCGGGCAGATTGTCCCGGCCCTTTTCAATCCCAGGCAACGCATGGCCGGCTTCGATGGCGCGTTGTGGAAAACGCTGTGGAAAAACTGTGAGTATCGACCGGTTTCGTGTTGATATCCTGTGTATAAGCGGCCGACTTCTGTGGGAAAACTGTGGGAAATTCTGTATCTCCTGCGCAACCGTTCCATCGGGAAGATAGTTGATGTCAGGCTCTGAGGATTGGAAATGCCGGGCGTGTTCATGGCAAAGTAGATTCATGATCGAACCAGGAACGGATTACATGCTTTTCGACGGAGATTGCGGGATCTGCAGTTACTTTGCTGAAACTGCCGGTCATATGCGAGGGCGCCGCCGGTTCGTCATCGAGCCGTATCAATCGTTCCCGGAGGCTGATCTGGCGAGGTACGGGCTCGACTATGACAAATGTTCCAGGGCTCTGCAGATCATTACTGCGCAAGGGAAGACACACTCAGGGGCCTTCGCGGTCAATTACTTTCTCTGGCACCGGTTTCCCTGGACGCTGGTCGTTCTGCTCATCTATTTACTGCCGTTTCTTCTTTTATTTGAAATCACAGGATATCGGCTGGTCGCCTCAAACCGTCACCGGATATCGGGATGGCTGGGGCTGAAAGCCTGTCTGCTCAAACAGAGTGATCATCATGTCGGAATCGGACAATCATAACGAATCGTGGAATCTCGAGAACTATTCGCAGCGGGTTCTGCTGCGGGACGGGTCGGTGCTCAGGATGCGGCCGCTCAGGCAGAGCGACCGACAGGGACTGATAGATCTCTTCAACCGCTGTTCGCCGGAGTCGATCCGCTACAGGTTTCTGCGGATGATCACATCGCTGCCCGATTCGCTGGTCGATCTGCTGGTTTCAGTGGACGGGACCAAGCACGTCGCGCTGGTGGTTACTCAGGGAGAAGCCGCAGAGCAGAAGATAGTCGCGGTCGGTCGGTATTTCGCGGATGAGAAGCGGACTAATCTGGCGGAAGTATCTTTTCTGGTCGAGGACGCGATGCAGCGGCGCGGCATCGGCAGCGTGCTGCTCGACGCGCTGGCTGAGATCGCCCGGGCGCACAAGATCACGCGTTTCAGCGCTGATGTGCTGGCCGACAACAGGCAGATGATGTCGGTCTTCCGCAAGGCCGGCTATGCGATGACCTCGAACATCAGCTACGGCGTGACGCATCTCGAATTTCCGATCCTGCGGAGCGAGACGGCGGAGGTGCGGCGGGATGCGCAGGAGGCGGAGGCTGAGCGGGCGTCGCTCAGGTCGATCTTTTTGCCGCGGACGATCGCGGTGATCGGCGCCAGCCGTAATCCGGCCTCGGTCGGCGGCGCGCTCTTTCGCAATCTGCTGCGGTGGGGATTCCACGGAACCGTCTATCCCGTCAACCCTTCAGCCGGGTCGATCGCCGGCGTCAGGGCATACCGGACGATCGCCGATCTGCCGGAACCGCCCGAACTCGTATACATTGCAGTTCCCGCTCCGGGCGTCATCGATGTGGCGCGTGAATGCGCGACGGCCGGCGTGAGGGCGCTCTGCGTGATCACGGCCGGATTCGCCGAGGCCGGCGAAGAGGGCAGGGCACTGCAGGCGGAGCTGGTCGATATCTGCCGCGGATCCGGCATGAGGCTGGTCGGGCCGAACTGCATGGGCATCGTCAACACGTCGGGAGAGGCGCGGATGCTCGGCACCTTCGCCCCCGTCGAGCCGCCCGCCGGCAACGTCGCGATGAGTTCGCAGTCGGGAGCGCTCGGTCTGGCGCTCATGGCGCAGGCCGGCCGGCTCGGGCTCGGCGTCTCGTCCTTCATCAGCATCGGAAACAAGGCCGACGTCTCCGGCAACGACCTGCTTCAGTTCTGGGAGAATGATGAGAGCACGGATGTCATTCTGCTCTATCTCGAGAGTTTCGGTAATCCGCGCCGATTCGCACGGATCGCCCGCCGGGTTTCGCGCGCCAAGCCGATCGTCGCGGTCAAGGCCGGACGCACGGCGGCCGGCGCGCTTGCGGCGTCGAGCCACACCGCGGCGCTGGCCAGTTCCGACAGGGCGGCGGACGCGCTCTTCGCCCAGACCGGCATCATCCGCGTCGACAAGCTGGCCGACTTCTTCTCGGTTGCCAGGCTGCTCGCCTCGCAGCCGATCCCGCGCGGCAGGCGCCTCGGCATCCTGACCAACGGCGGCGGACCGGGGATCATCGCCGTCGATGCCGCGATCGCCACGGGGCTCGAGGTGCCCGAGCTGTCGGACGAGACTCGCAACCGGTTGCGGGCCGTGCTGCCGCCGCAGGCTTCGATCAAGAACCCCGTCGACATCATCGCCGGAAGCGGCCCGAAGGAGTACCGCGACTGTCTGGAGATACTCTGCGACGATCCGGATCTCGATGCCCTGCTGGTCATCTTCATCCCGCCGCTGGCGACTCCGACGCGCGAAGTCGCACAGGTGCTGAGCGACGTGCTGGCCGCCCGGCCGGATCGTCAAATGCCCGTCGCCGCGGTCTTCTTCGATCCATACTCTCCCGTCGTTTCGCTGCCGATCACTGGCGGGGAGCGTTCCGTCCCGGTCTACAATTTCCCCGAGAGCGCCGTCGCCGCGCTGGGCGCTGCCGTCAGATACGGGATGTGGAAGTCATCGCCGACCGGCGTCGTTCCCGAGATTCCGATCGATCTCGAATCGGCCGAGAGTGTGATCGATTCGAGACCGGAAGGAGGATGGCTGCCGCAATCCGATGTCGCCCGCCTGCTCGGCGCGGCGGGCATCGGCATCGTCGTCCCGCGAATCGTCTCGTCCGCCAGGGAGGCCGTCGAAGCCGCAACCGCCATCGGCTCGCACGTCGCCCTCAAGATCGATGACCCGCCCGTGCTGCACAAATCGGACGTCGGCGGAGTTATTCTCAACATTTCGCCATCCGAGGCCGGAGACGCCTTCGACAGGCTGCGCTCTCAGCTTGCAGCGCACAAGATCGATCTCAGGTCGGCGATCGTCATGCCGATGGCCGACCCCGGCGTCGAGGTCCTGGCCGGTATCACTCACGATCCGGTCTTCGGCCCGCTGGTCGCTTTCGGCTCCGGCGGATTCCTCGTCGAACTGCTCGATGACGTAGTCTTTCGCGTGCTCCCGCTGACGGACCGCGACGCTTCGGAGATGATCGGCTCCACGCGTGCCGCGCACCTCCTGCGCGGTTACCGCGGCGCTCCCGAAGCCGATATCCCCGCCCTCGAAGATCTCCTCCTCAGGTTGAGCGCTCTCGCCGAGGCCGTCCCGCGAATCGC
>CALBSU010000273.1 GCA_937967285.1 uncultured Acidobacteriota bacterium | reverse complement strand
GGTCTGCTTCGTATCGATTCAGTCAGGATAATCGGCGATGACACGGGATTCTTCAGGATCGACAGCGACCGCTGCTCCGGCACTCAGCTTGCGGCCGATTCATCCTGCGATATCGGCGCCGTCTTCATCGCTCGGAACGAGGGAGATTTTAAGGCCGAGATCGAGATCCGCGGCGACTCGCAGACTCGACGCGTAAAACTGCGCGGCGCCGTGGCCCGCCCCGAACGACCCTCACGGACAGAACTCCGGATCGAGCCGGAAAACATCAGGTTCGGCGATCTGCCCGTCGGAGGCACATCGAATCCCGCAACCATTCGCATCGCGAATACAGGCGATACTGAAGTGTCCCTCGAATCGATCAGGATCACGGGTTCCGAAGAGAACGAATTCCGGCTCAGGAACGAATGCCGGCCGAGTCTCGCGCCGAACAGAAGCTGCACGCTGAGTGTCGCCTTCTCGCCCCGCGACGCGGGGCAGCGAACCGCACGGATCGAGATCTCGAGCAATGCCGGCAGATTCCGGATCGCCCTCTCCGGCCAGGGCCTGGCTGAGCGTCGCGAACCCGCCGGATGGTGCTGTCTCGACGGCAATCTCGTCGAGATGGATCGCCGCGCATGCGTCGAACGCAAAGGCGCATTTTATGAAGATCGCCGGACGGCGACTCTCAGATGCCGCCCTATCGACAGGCGCCCGACGGATCGCCAGCCTCCGCAGACGCCCAAACCGAGAGATCCCGGCAGCCCGTTCGAACGTCGCCCCGCTGTCGTCTCGAACTGTCAAAAAGCGATCCTCTCCTGGTCCGGCGCGGACGACCCGAGCGGCCCCGTCAGCTACACCGTCCGGATTCAGGTGAACTCAGGCGGCTGGCGGGATATTCGATCGGCGAAGACCGAGAGGACTTCCCTGCCCGCCTTCGACGGAAGATCGCGCATCAGCACGCAACTGGTCTTCCGGTGGTCGGTCAATGCCTCGGACTCAGCCGGCAATTCGAGCGAGTTCTCGCCGTACCTGTACTTCACCTGCGGCCAGGTCATCAGATGAGACTTCGATCGAGGCGCGCCGGTTAGCGCTCAACCCGATTTTATTGTATCCTCTCTGTTTAATTGACCGATTCGGCCCAGGCCATTCTGACAGAGGTTCTAAATCGCTTATGGCACCCAGAGAGATAAAAGTCGCACACAGTCCGGATTCGGACGACGCATTCATGTTCTACGCTCTCGCGACGGACAAATTCGACACCGGCGATCTGCACTTCACGCACGTCCTGAAGGACATTCAGACGCTCAACCAGATCGCCATGACGACGCAGGAATATGATGTAACGGCGGTTTCGTTCCATTCCTACGCCTACATCTCGGATCATTACGCTCTGCTGCCGCACGGCGCGAGCATCGGCGACGGTTACGGCCCGATCGTCGTCGCCCGCGAACCGTTCCCGGCCGGCGAACTCAAGAACAAGCGGATCGCCGTCCCCGGCACCCTGACCAGCGCCTATCTCGCGCTCCGGCTGCATACGCCCGAGTTCGACTACGGCGTCGAACCTTTCGACGAGATCATCGACCAGGTTGTCGAGGGAAATTACGATGCGGGACTGCTCATCCACGAAGGCCAGTTGACCTTCCACGAGCAGGGGCTCGACAAGATCGTCGATCTGGGAGTGTGGTGGAAGGAGAAGACAGGGCTGCCACTGCCGATGGGAGGCAATGCGATCAAGCGGGATCTCGGACCTGAACTTCAGCGCGAGGTGTCGCGATGGCTCCATCGCAGCATTCAGTTCTCAATGGACCATCGCGAGGACGCGCTGGCCTACGCCATGCAGTTCGCCCGCGACATGCCCGTCGAGACGGCCGATCGCTTCGTCGCCATGTGGGTCAACAAGAGCACGCTCGGCTACACCGACCGCGACCGCGAGGCCGTCCAGTTGCTGCTCGATGAGGGTTTCCGCCAGGGGATCATCCCCCGGCAGGTGACGGTCGAGTTCGTCGACTGAAATAAATTCCAACAGGATTTACAGGATTTTTTCATACCGATGAACATCCTGTGAATCCTGTTGAATGTTTTCCTTCAAGCTCTTAAAGCGCTGTTTACTCTCTCGATCGCTTCGTCAATCTCGGCGGTATTCTTGAATCCGATGACGATGGCGTCGACGAAACCGCACGTCAGCGCGTACCGGATCGACTTCTCCCTGTCCTCGGGGCTGCTGAAGGCGCCCTCGCCGATGATCTTCATCCCGATGATTCCGCGCCCCTTGTCGTGCATGGCCTTGATCTCCTTCATCGCTTCGGGGACCTTGCCCTTCGGATCATGCGGGTTGGTCGGATGGTCGCCGTCGACGTGATGCCCCTGCGGATTGACGCGCGCCAGTTGCACCTCCATCCAGTCGCTGACGGTCGCCTTTCGCAGAGCGCGCAGACCGTGACAGGACATCCCCTTCGCCCTGATCCACCCCTTCGCCTGCGCCTCGTCGAAGGCGTCCATCATTCGCGGCAGCTTCTCCGGCCAGTCGGCGGTCGTCGTGCAGTGGATCAGCAGACTGTCGATGTAATCCGTTCCCAGCTCCTTGCGGTAACTGTCGATGACGGCCAGCGTATTTTCAGGAACCCCGTTCCACGACGGCATCTTCGTCTGAATGAAGATCTTCTCGCGCGGCAGCTTTTTGATCGCCGCCGCCACCATGTCATGGATCGTGTAGTTCTTCGCCGTGTCGATATACCTCACGCCGCGCTCGAAGGCGTACTCGACCAGACGATTGAATCCGGCCTGCCCCAGATCGCGCTGCACCTTCCCGTTGACCGACCCGGTACCCATCCCGATCCGGGGAATCGTGATCCCCTGCTTGTTCAATCTCCCGAGCTTCACCCAGTCGGTCGCGGACGGCGCAACGGGTTCCGCCCCCATGACCAGATCGGCGCCAAGTGCTGTCACGCTGATCGCTCCTGCTGATCGGCGTATGAAACTGCGACGGCTTATTCTGTTCTCTTCTGTCATGTCAGGATCCTCTCGTGGGTTATTGGCTAAACTCGAGCCCGGTCGCTATCGCTCGCGATACTGCACCAGTTACTATTCCAGCGGCTCAACGTGGATCGTAGCGGTGACTTTACCGTACTCCTTGATCAGCCGCTTTTCGATCTCGTCGGTCACGTTGTGGGAGGCGATGTGATCATTCTCGTATTCGGGCATGACGTGGAGGTGCATCTCGACGAACATCTCACCACCGTGCAGCCTGGCACGAATGTCGTGCGCGGAGTGGACTCCGGGAACTTTCTGAACGATATCGAGAATGTGACCGATCGGCACCGGAGATGCATCGACCAGCACCGGGATGGTCGACTTGAATATCTCATATCCGTTCCATGCGATAAAGGCCGCGACTCCGAGCGAAGCGCCGGCATCCAGCCAGACGTAGCCCATTCTGACCAGGATCAGGCCGGCCAGCACCGAGAGGCTGACCAGCACATCGCTTTTCGTGTGCACCGCATCGGCGATCAGAAACTCGCTGTTGAGCCTGCGGCCCTCACGCTTCTCGTAAATCGCGACGAAGATGTTGACGAGGATCGTGACGATCATGACGGCGAAGGTGAGGGTCGTGATCTCGGGCGCGGGGGCGTCTTCGCCGAAGAGCCGCTTGATTGCGCTGAGCCCGATCTGATAGCAGGTGACGAAGAGAAACCCGGCGATCGCGAATGCCGCCAGCGTCTCGAATTTCGCGTGTCCGTAGGGATGATCTTCATCAGGCGCCGCGGTCGCGAATCGCATGATGACCAGACCGACGACGTTGTTGAGCGAATCGACGGAGGAATGGATCGCGTCGCTGATGACGCTCAGGCTGCCGGCGGCGATACCCGCGATCAGCTTACCGGCAACCACGCTCAGGTTGAGCAGCAGCGTGATCAGCAGCACCTTCTGAACGCCGTTCCGGTAGACGATATGCGATGAGGCAGGATTTGATTCAGTCATAAGTTTACCGCCGGCTGCTGTTGAGTAACGCAGTGAATCGCTCCCAGCCCCCAGGCAAGCTCGGTGCAGTCGATTCCGATCACCTTCCGGTCCGGGAAGAACTCCTGCAGTATCCCGCAGGCGACGCTGTCATTGGCATGCCGGTAGGTCGGAACCAGTACAGCGCGGTTGGCGATGTAGAAATTGGCGTAACTGACCGGCAGGCGCTGCCCCTCGAACCAGACCGCCCCCGGCATCGGCAGTTTGACGATCTTCAGCGGACGTCCGTCCTCGATTTTCATCGTCTGCAGACGCCTGTAATTCTCGAGCAGTAACTCGTAGTTCTCGTCCTCGGGGTCGTCCTCGATCGCCGTCACCACTGTGTCTTCACTGACAAAACGCGTCAGATCGTCGATGTGCCCGTCGGTATCGTCGCCGACGATTCCGTCACCCAGCCAGAGAAGATTCGTCACGCCGAGGTAGTCGCTCAGATACCCCTCGATCTGCTCTCTGTTGAGATGCGGATTGCGATTCGGATTGAGCAGGCAGG
>CALBSU010000272.1 GCA_937967285.1 uncultured Acidobacteriota bacterium | reverse complement strand
GCTTCAACCAGCCGGCCGACCGTCGCACCAAGGTCTGGTGGGTTCAGTCGGAGGCCCTGGTCAGCGCGCTCTACATGTTCAAACTGACGGGCGAGCCGTCATACCTCGATGTCTTCTCCAAAACCTTCGATTTCGTGCAATCCCGACAAACCGACTGGCAGAACGGCGAATGGTTCTCAAACGTCTCCCCGGATGGCGTAACCTTCGGCGATAAAGCCCAGCCATGGAAGTCCGGCTACCATAACGGACGAGCTATGATCGAAAGTATTGCACTTTTGCGCACCCTGAAGTGAACTGAAATGGTACAATTTGTTGGATGTTAATTTTCGAGGCGCCGCTTTTTATCGTAAAGTGCTGAGAAATAAAGGCTCTGGGCAGAAAAAATGGCGCAGGATGAGTCAAAACGGCCGCGGCTGTGCTATAATGATGCATCTTAAATGTCTCTCAGAGGAGAAGAAAATTGACATTCAGAGAAGGTAATAAGGTCATTTATCCCCGACTGGGGATCTGCCGTGTAGCAGGAATAGTTGAGCACACAATCGGTGAAACTTCCGTCAGATTGTATGAGCTCAAGCCGCTGGATTCGCAGGACAGCACAACGATCAAAGTTCCCGTCAACAAGGCGACAGAGGTCGGAGTCAGAAAGCTGATCGACAAGGCCGATATACCCAAACTGCTCAAGTTCCTCGGCAAGGATATCGAAGTCGCCTCCGATCACAGGAAGCGCAATGCGCGTAATGCCGAACGCATCGCCACGGGTGAGATCTATGAGGTCGCGGACTCGCTCAAGACGATGTCGAAGCTCAGCAAGGGCAAGACGCTCTCACCCGAGGAGCAGCAGACCATGTCACGCGCCCGTTCGCTGATCATCAAGGAGATCGCTCACGTCACAAAGCTGACTGAGGAAGAGGTCGAGGAGATGATCGACAACGCGCTGGCCGGCAAGAAGACCAGGAAACTGGCCGCCTGAGTTCTCCTGACAGGAATTTCAATACCGCTGTCGCCGTTTCGGCGATCCGGCATAACTCCCTCAGCTTTCGAATGAAATTCCATTTCCAGTCTGTTGGCTGAAGAGTTATCTGTGTTCCCGGATAACTATGCTCAGCCCTTGAGAAAATATTTTAGACGCCAAGATTGCCAGGATGGAATTAAGGGTGGAATGGCTCCTGATTCCTCCAGCCCGCCGCACGAACATCGTTTAGATCCGGATT
>CALBSU010000271.1 GCA_937967285.1 uncultured Acidobacteriota bacterium | reverse complement strand
TTCGAGCAGGTCGGGGCGACGACCGTTCCGCAGATCATCAGCGCCCTCAAGTCGGGGCGGCTCTATCTGAACATTCACTCAGCGCGGTATCCGACGGGAGAGATCCGGGGACATTTCGGCGCGATCAACGGATCGCAGACCTTCACTCCGCCGCCGGCGCCTCCGGCGCTGCCCGGCGGCCTGCCAACACAGCGCGATGCGGCGAGGTTCCTGACTCAGGCCACCTTCGGTCCGCGCTACGACGAGATCACGGCGCTGACATCGAAGGGATTCGACGTCTGGCTGAACGAACAGTTCGCGCTGCCGCTCAGCTCGCACCTGACATATCTGGATGTGACTCCGGTCGTCAACAAGGATACCGACCAGCGCGAGATGATGGAGTCGTTCTGGAAACACGCGGTCACTTCGCCGGACCAGTTGCGACAGAGAATCGCCTTCGCGCTGTCGGAGATCCTGGTTGTCTCGTTCCAGTCGAACCTCGCAGGCGACGCCTTCGCTCTGGCCGGTTACATGGACTTGCTGAACAAAAATGCATTCGGCAATTTCCGGCAGTTGTTGGAGGATGTGACGCTGAGTCCGGCGATGGGACGGTATCTCGACCATCTGCAGAACGACAAGGAAGATCCGGTGACGGGGCGCAACCCGAACGAGAACTACGCCCGCGAGGTCCTGCAGCTCTTCTCGATCGGACTCTACCGGCTGCATCCGGACGGTTCGCTGGTTCTGAGCGAGGCGGGGCTGCCGATCGAAACCTACGGGCAGGAGGAGGTCAAAGGCTTCGCGCATGTCTTCACGGGCTGGAGCTACGGCTGGCTGCCGAAGACCGAGGAGAACTGGATCTATCCGGCGATCCACAATAACGGCAATCAATTCTGGCGGGTGCCGATGCAGAACTGGGCGAACCATCATTCCAAGCTCTCGAAGCAGCTTCTCGACGGAACGGTGCTGCCGGCGAATCAGACGGCCCAGAAGGACCTGAGCGACGCGCTCGACAACATCTTCAACCATCCGAATGTCGGCCCGTTCATCGTCCGCCAGTTGATTCAGAGGATGGTGACGAGCAATCCGAGCCCCGGATACGTCCACCGCGTAACGCAGAAGTTCAACAACAACGGGAGCGGCGTGCGCGGCGACATGAAGGCCGTCATTCGGGCGATCCTGCTGGATTACGAGGCGCGGAGCCTGAACGTGATCGGCAATCAGGGCTACGGCAAGATGCGCGAGCCGGTGCTCAGGTTCTCGCATCTCATGCGGGCCTTCAACTACACGTGCCCGTGCGGGACATATCCGATCTACTGGATGGACAGTCAGGAGTATGCGATCGGACAGAATCCGCTGCGGGCGCCGAGCGTCTTCAATTTCTTCGAACCGGGATACAGCCATGCCGGGCACATCGCCACGGCCGGGCTGCATTCGCCTGAGTTTCAGATCACGAACGACACCTCGGTGATCGGGATCTCCGATTTCTTCCACTACGTCGTGCGCGACGGGTTCAAGTGGGAGGAGGGGCGACCGATCCTGCCGAACTATTCGAGCGTCAATCCGCTGGCCGCCAATCCGGCGCAACTGATCGATCATCTCGATCTGGTGCTGACCTCGGGAGGGATGTCGGCCGGGCTGAAGAACCAGCTGATCACGGTCCTCTCGGCGATGCCGTCGAACAATCCGCAGGCCAGGGTGACGACCGCGGTCCATCTGATCCTGACCTCGCCCGACTACGTTATTCAGAAATAGTTATCAGGGAATTTCCGACGAGGAGAAGTAAATGTCGCAAAGCAGAAGAAGATTCATCAAGACGTCGCTCTGCGCCGCCGCCGGCGCATCGGGGCTGATCGACGGGCTGAGAGCATTCGCCGCGACGAGCGCCGCATCGCCGCTGCAGGCGGGCGATTACAAGGCGCTGGTCTGCATCTTTCTGTTCGGGGGCAATGACGGAGACAACACCGTCATCCCTTACGGTCAGAGCGAATACAACGATTATGCGAGCGCTCGCAGCAATCTGGCGCTGCCGCGGGCGCAGCTGTTGCCGATACAGCCCGCCACGTCGGACGGGCGACAGTTCGCCTTTCATCCCAGCCTGCCGGAACTACAGTCGCTCTTCGCGGCGAAGAAGCTGGGGATCGTGTCGAATGTCGGAACGCTGCTCGCGCCCACCACGCGCCAGCAGATCATCGCCGGAACGGCAGCGCTGCCGCCGCAGCTCTTTTCCCACAACGACCAGCAGGTGCAGTGGCAGACCTCATGGCCTGATCAGATTCCGCGAACGGGATGGGGCGGCCGGATGGCCGACCTTATCGACTCGCTCAACACCAACAACCAGGTCTCGATGTCGATCTCGCTCAACGGCAGCAATATCTTTCAGACGGGCGGCGCCGTCCTGCCCTACATGGTCTCGCCCGAGGGAACGATATCGCTCTGGTACTACAACGAAGCCTGGGGAAATCCCGAAACGGTACTGACCAAGTCGATGCTCGAGATGAACTACGGGAACCTCTTCGAGAAGACCTACGCTGAGATATTCAGACGGGCCATCGACAATGAAAAGAAGCTCAACGCCGCGCTGGCGAAAGCGCCGACGCTGACGACCGTTTTCCCGAGGGACGTCAAGCTGGCATCGCAACTGAAGATGGTCTCGCGCCTGATATCGATCCGCGGAGAGCTCGGGCTGCGACGGCAGATCTTCTTCTGCACGATCGACGGTTTCGACACGCACGGCGCGCAGCTAAACACGCATGCCGGACTGCTGCGCGAACTCAGCCTTTCGATCGACGCATTTTACAAGGCCACCGTCGAACTCGGAGTCTCCGACAAGGTGACGACCTTCACCAGCTCGGACTTCGGAAGGACCTACAAGAGCAACGGCAAGGGATCGGATCACGGCTGGGGCAACCACCAGTTCGTTCTTGGAGATGCCGTCAGGGGAGGCGACATCTACGGTCGAATCCCGATCCACCGGATCGGCGGACCTGACGACACCAGCGACGGGCGCTGGATCCCGACCATCGCGACCGACGAATACTCTGCCACGCTGGCTCAATGGTTCGGCGTCAGCCCATCGGACCTGCCGCAGATCCTGCCCAACATCGGACGGTTCAATTCGATCAATCTGGGATTTATGGCCTGATTTGGAGTGCGGAGCGTGTACGCTCCGCTTTCTTACTGATAGCTCGATTAAACCAAAGCGTGGCGTGTACGCTCCGCTTTCTGATTGAAACCTCGATTAAACCAAAGCGGAGCGTGTACGCTCCGCTTTCTGACTGATAGCTCGATTAAACCAAAGCGGAGCGTGTACGCTCCGCTTTCTTACTGAAACCTCGATTAAACCAAATCGTGGCGTGTACGCTCCGCTTTCTGACTGATAGCTCGCTTAAACCAAATCGTGGCGTGTACGCTCCGCTTTCTGACTGATAGCTCGCTTAAACCAAAGAGAAGCGTGTACGCTCCGCTTTCTTAACTGATAGCTCGATTAAACCAAAGCGGAGCGTGTACGCTCCGCTTTCTGATTGAAACCTCGATTAAACCAAAGCGGAGCGTGTACGCTCCGCTTTCTGACTGATAGCTCGATTAAACCAAAGAGAAGCGTGTACGCTCCGCTTTCTGACTGAAACCTCGATTAAGCCAAATCGCGGCGTGTACGCTCCGCTTTCTTAACTGATAGCTCGATTAAACCAAAGCGGAGCGTACACGCTCCGCACTCCCAAATTACCAGTAATGATGGACGAGAGGTTTGATGCGGGATGAGTAGAGATCTTCGACCGCGCGCATGACATCTTCGCCGAGCGGAGGAAAGTTGGCGGCGGAGATATTCTCCTCGACCTGAAGGGCGTTCTTCGCTCCGGGGATGGCGCAGGTGACGGCATCGAACATGAGTATCCAGCGCAGGGCGAACTGGGTCATGGTCATTCCTGCCGGAACCAGAGCGCGAAGCCGATCGACGGCGCCGAGCTGTGCGGAATAGTCGATGCCGGAGAACGTCTCGCCCTTGTCGAAGGCCGCGCCTTCGCGGTTGAAAGCGCGATGATCGTCGGACTCGAAAGCCGTGTCCGGCTTCATCTTTCCGGTCAGCATACCGGACGAGAGCGGCAGGCGGGCGAGGATGCCGACGCGTTTACGCGCGGCCTCGGCGAAGAAGAGGTCGGCCGGACGCTGTCGGAAGATATTGAAGATAATCTGCACCGACTGGACGTTCGGGTATTCGATCGCCTTGAGCGCCTCCTCGACCTTCTCGACGCTCACGCCGTAGTACCTGATCTTGCCTTCACTGACCAGATCGTCGAGCGCGCCGAAGACCTCCGGGCGATAATAGACCTCTGTCGGCGGGCAGTGGAGCTGGACCAGGTCGAGCGAGTCTGTTTCGAGGTTGAGCAGACTGCGCTCGATGAAAGCCCTCAGGTTGGCGGCGTTGTAGCCTCCGGCGACGTGAGGATCGAGCCGGCGGCCGGCCTTGGTCGCGATCAGGATCTCTTCCTTCCGCTCGCGCTTGAGACGCGAGAGCAGCCGCTCGCTGCGCCCGTCGCCGTAGACGTCCGCGGTGTCGAAGAAGTTGACGCCGAGGTCGACGGCACGGCGCAGCGCATCGAGCGATTTGTCATCCTCGACCGCTCCCCATGTGCCGCCGATCGCCCAGGCGCCGAAACTGATTGTCGAGACGCGGAATCCGGTCCGCCCCAGTTCCCTGTATTCCATACCCGTCACTTCTGCTTCGGAACAGCCTTGACGAAGGAGCTCCGCCATTCGCGCGCCAGATGGCGGATCAGATCGGCCTCTTCCTTCTGTTCGTGCGTCGCGAGAACGTTGATGTAGCTCCCGAAGAGCTCCTGCAGATTGCTCTCGTCCCCGTCGTCGACGGGTTCGATCGTCACTTCCGAGCCTTTGGCCAGTCGCCGCCTGAGGGCGTCGATGTCGAGCCCCATCGTCTCGTCGAGTTTGAAGTAGACGACGCCACCGGTCATTCCCGAGCAGAGCCATGGTCCGGGATCGCCGAGCACCAGACCGCGTCCGCTGGTCATGTACTCGAAAGCGAATCCCTTGATGTTGGCCCGCGAGGCGATGCAGCCCAGATCGTCGCTCAGCGGCTGGCGCAGCTTGCCCGCGATGATCAGGTCGGCCCCCGAAAGCCGGATGCCGGCGCGCGAATCCGCGTCACCCTGAACGATCAGCGTCCCGCCCTGCGCGCCGTAGCCGAAACACTTGCCGACCGCACCGTCGACCCGTATGCCGTCGTGATTCATGCCCTTGAGAATGGCGATCGTCCCGCCGCAACTGCTCTTGGCCGCGCTGTCCTGCACTCCGCCTTCGACGATGATATCGAGCCCGTCGATATTGTATGCGCCGAGACCGTTGCCCGAAATCGCTCCCTCGGTGAAGTGAAGCAGCGCGCGCTTGAAATGGGCCGGGAACTTGCCGCCTGCCTGCTCCCGCGCCAGCTTGCCGGAGAGGTGCGTTCCGAGCGAGCGATCGACAGACGATACCTTGTCGTCCTCGTAGATGGCGATCGACTTGCCCATCTCGATCAGCCGCCAGATCTCATCGCTGACCAGTTTGGTGAGCGACGTGCGCGGACGGTGCGAACGGCCGATGTGATCTTCGCGGAGCTCCTCCGGCTCGAATGTCTCGGCCACCTCGACTCCCGCAAGCAGATAATCGAGGTCGATCAGATCGTTCTCGCGAACCTGTTTCATGAGATCGGAACGACCGACCAGATCCTGCGTCCGGTGGAATCCGAGCCGCATGGTCCAGATGCCGATCTCGTTGATGACATGACTGAAGAAGGTGACCAGACCGTCGACCGATTTGTCGTAATCGCGCGGCGTGTACTTCTTGACTCCGGACTGCTGCGCGACCTCCGTCGTGGGAAAATGCGCCGTGATCCCGACGTGACAGGTTCCAAGGTTGCACTCGCGGCAACTGGTGCAGCCGACCGCGGCCATGGCCATGGTCCCGAATCCGACACGGTTGGCGCCGAGCAGCAGGAGCTTGATCACATCGCTCCCGTTCTTGATTCCGCCGTCGGCCCAGATCTCGACGCGATCGCGGAGCCCCGCCTTGAGCAGCGCCCGATGGGCTTCCTTGACTCCGATCTCGACCGGCATTCCGACGTGACGCAGCGCGTGCTTTCGCGCCGCGCCGGTGCCGCCGTCATAGCCGCTGATCGCGATGATGTCGGCATGCGCCTTGGCGATGCCCGTGGCGATCGGACCGATGAACGGCACCGCCGGGATCTTGACCGAAACCCGGGCGTGCGGATTGGCCGTCTTCAGCTCGGCGATCACCTGGGCAAGATCCTCGATCGAATAGATGTCGTGATTGTTCGAAGGCGAGAGCAGATCGACGCCGATCGGCGTGTGCCGCGTCCGAGCGATCAGATCTGTCACCTTGAAACCAGGCAGATGACCGCCCTCGCCCGGTTTGGCGCCCTGCCCGATCTTGATCTCGATGAAATCCGCGCAGTTGAGCAGATGAATGTTGACCCCGAACCGGCCCGATGCCACCTGCTGGCCGCGGAACTCCTTGTACTTGCCCATCATGTCCGGGATCTCGCCGCCCTCTCCGTTCATGGCCACGATCCGCAACCGCTTGGCAGCCTCGGCATATGAACGGAAAGTCGTCTCGCCCTGCGATCCGAACGACATCGCGGCGATGAAGATCGGCGCATTATGATTTCCGATCTTCGTGTCGGCCATGTTGCGCGTGACGATCGCTCGCTCCTGCAGATCCAGCAGATGACGCAGCGCGACCGGAGCGTTGACCTCGATCTCCGAGAGCTTCTGGAGAAAGTTCTCGTATCGCTCCTCCTTGCGGGCGACCTTGCCCGCCGCGCCCCAGACGTAAGGCTGGCGACGGTATTCACGCATCAGGCCCGATGTGCCGCTCAGCTTGACCGGCGCAGCGGATTTGCGGAGCTGCTCGCGCCGCGCCTCGAGCTTCGTCCGCAGCTCGCTGTCCAGTTTCTCGAGCGTCAGCCCGGCGGTGTCGGAACCGCAGTAGTTCTTGATCCCGAAGATCCCCGCGACCTCTGTTGAAAGCCCGATCGAGGCGAAGAGCCGGCCGTATCCGTCGATCTCGTGGATGCCCATCGTCGACATGACCTTCTCGATCCCGGTGTGATGAAGCGCGAAACAGTTGCGCAGCGCTTTCCTGGCGCTCTCGGTGTCGGACGCTTCTCTCAGCGCGACTTCATAAATTGCATAGGGATTGACCGCATCGGCACCGCTGCCGATGGCGAAGCAGATGTCATGCAGATTGCGGAGCTGCCCCGACTTGAGCACGATGCTGCACTTGCGACGCAGGCTCTCACACGTCTCCTCGGTATCGGCGCTCTCGCCGCCGCCGCCGCTGACCACATCCGTCGTCACCGCGCAACCTGATACCGAATACTCGTATGTCCCGTTGAGCGCCTGATCGACAGAAGCCAGCGCCAGATGCGCATCGATGAAGAGAACCTGCTCGTCATACGCCCGCGAATCGTCGAGCACCAGCAGCGTCACTCCTGACGATACCGCCTCGCGCGCCTCTCCCTTGATTCGCTCGAGAGCCTCGACCAGCGTCTCGCTCTCATCGTACGAGATGTCGATCGTTCTCGCGACCAGACCCGAAGGGAGCCCGCCCGCCGGATCTTCGAGGCTTCCCGGCCTCCCGCCGCGCAGGCTTCGCAGCCTCGACTCGGCCGAAAACGGATTGGTTTCGGTCTGCACGCTTTCGCTGAATTCACGGAGAATATCCTCCATGACGCAGGTCCCGAACTCCTGCGCGATCGCCGCATGAGCGGCGCGGAACCGCGGATCGAGCCCGGAACCGCCGCCCAGCAGGACGGGAGATTTCAACTCGATCTGCTGCGTCACCGAGCCTCCCGGCGCCAGCGTCGGCCTTCGCCCCAGAAACACCCTCACCGAAAAATGGTCCCCCTCGCGGACCCTGTCGATCGCCGGATTGGTGACCACGGCGACGCGCTCGTGGAAGTAGTCGCTCAGATTCCGCCTGACCTTCGAGAAAGCCGCCAGCGGACCGTCATAGCCCAGACCGCTCAGCGGATCCTTGCCCGAGACGGTCGTCATGACGTTGTCGACCTCTTCCTTGGTCCAGCCCATCGCGGCCAGCGCGTCGGTCGCGGCCAGCGTCCGCTCGATGCTGATGACCCTCTTCCTCTCCTCGTCGCCGATCGCCAGCGCATCCTCAGGCGATTCGTTCTCGATCGCCGCCGGCTCGCTCTCCTCATCGTCGAAACTGAAGGTGAACGACGTGGAACTCAGACCGACCTCGTTCAGACGCCGGAAATCATAGTTGTATGCCGACTTCTCGTAGATCCGTTGCTGCATCTCCTGATGCTCGAGAACTTCGATGCCTTTGTCCCTGTGGAGCAGCAGGCACATCTTCTCGCCGGGCGCCAGTGGCCGCGGGTCGTCGCTCATCATCTCGAGCTGGACGACGCCCTTCTCCGAAGAGGCGAAATACTCCTTGTCGGTGATGCCGAACCAGAGCGGCCGCAGCCCGAGCGCGTCGCAACTGAAGACGACCTCGTCGCCTTCCCTCGCAATGATCGCCGCCGGCCCCTGGGCCATCGATCCCAGAGCGCGCCTGAAATAACGATGAAACGACTTCATGGGAGAGTCGACCTTCTCGACCTCCGACCAGACCGGCGGAAACAGGATCTCGATCGTCTCCATCAGCGACAGCCCGAACTGGAACATGAGGCTTTCAACGACCCTGTCCAGAATCTGCGAATCGCTCGCCTGGACGGGCAACTGAAAGCCGAGAGCCGCCGCCTCGCGAGTCAACCGGTCGATCGAATTGATCTCTCCGTTGTGACCGAGCGTCGAGAACATCTGCGCCTTCTCGGCCGCCGAATTGGTGTTGGTGGAATAGCGCCCGTGACCGAGCGTGATCGCCGATTTGAAGTCCGGCTTGGAAAGCTCAGGGAAATACCGCCGCAGCGCCTCAGCGTCGCCGCGCACCTTGTAGACCGCCGAGGTCTTGCTGAACGATGCCACGTGTACCGGCAGCTCGCGCTCGAGCCGCATGTGGATCCGGAAGCTGTCGCTGTTCTCGATCCTCCTCGCCCCGCGCGGAATCGACGCCACCTGCCAGAAGAGCGGTTCGCTGGCCCTTCCGAGCGGCCCCAGGGCCTCCGGCCGCGTCTGCGCGTCCTGCTCCAGTATCACCTCGAGCCCGCCCGCCTCGAACATCTCCAGCGCGCGTTGCTTGAAGTCTCCGTGCTCGGCCGCCTTCGCCGCCGGCAGCATGATGTGGGCAACCGTGAAATACGGATGATTGACCGTGTCCCCGATCAATCCCTTCACCTCGAGATGCCGCTTCCAGATGGCCCGCGGTATGTCTGTCTGAATTCCCGCGCCGTCACCCTCGCCGGCGATCTCGCCGGTCCGGTGCCCCATCTTCGTCAGCGCCTCGATCGTCCTCTTGACGTTCCCGTGCGACGCCACTCCGTCACGCTTGACGCTCGCCACGATCGCGCACGCGTCCCGCTCGTCTTCAAATCCCAGCATTTCCAGAAGTGTCATTTCTCTGTTTCCCGTAGCTAATGAAAAACCCCGGCTGGAGTCCTCTTCCCGCCGGGGCTTCCCTGAATGCCTTGAATAAGTTGATGCTCTGCCTCAACCTCCGGCGGCGCCTGATTGATCGTTGATGTCTTTATGTATGAATGCAGGCTTGTAATAATCGGGACCAACTTTACTCACATCATGTTGGTTTGTCCAATTAATATATTTGATTCGATCAATTAGGAGAGGTAATTATGGGAAAGGAGGCAGTAGGCAGTTCTTTTCATTAAAATTCGAGTTTTTTCGAGGCATGATAGCGGATTTAACATGTCCGCGTATCC
>CALBSU010000270.1 GCA_937967285.1 uncultured Acidobacteriota bacterium | reverse complement strand
TCGACCGTGACCGGCGCCTTGAGTTGATGCAGCAGCACACCGGACAGCATGTGCTTTCTCAGGCGTTCTTCCAGCTCTACGGCGCGGAGACGCGCGGCTTCCGCATCACGGATCGCTGGACCGAGATCGATCTGGCGTTCGACAATCCACCGGACGACATCGATCAGGTCATACGCCGGGCGGAAGATCTGGCGAACCGGATCGTCTTTGATGACCGTTTGGTCCGCTCGCACGAGGTCTCTCCCAAAGAGGCTTCCAGACTGCCGCTGCGCAAGGAGAGCTTCATCGCGGACTGCGTGCGTGTAATTGAGATCGAGGATTTCGACTGGTCGCCGTGCGGTGGAACCCATGTCGTGCGGACGGGAGAGATCGGCCTGATCGCGGTCAGGAGCTGGGAGCGGGCCAAGCGCATGATCAGAGTCCATTTCTGCTGCGGCCTGAGAGCGCTGGCAGAATTCCGCTCCGCCGTCGGCGCCGCTGACAACGCATCGCTCATGCTGAGCGTCGGCCGGGACGAACTGATTTCATCGATCGCCAGACTGCAGGATGAGAACAAGCAGCTCAGCCGCAGGGTGAGGGAACTGGCGCTGATCGAGGCGAAAATGATCTCCGAAAGCCTGCTCGCCGCCGCAGTCGAACGAAGCGGCATTCGCGTGATAACGACGGGTTTCGATGTCAGACCATTCGAGGAGGTTAAAATGATCGCTCACCGGCTGGTCGAGGCGGGACAGGTCGTCGCGCTCCTCGGAACTCGCGAGGGCGAGTCAGCGCGCCTCGTCTTCGCCCGTTCGGAAAACGTGTCAGTCGACCTCAACAAGATAATGAAGGCTGCCTGCGATCGGATCGGAGGACGTGGCGGCGGGAAGCCCGATTTCGTCATGGGCGGCGGGCCGGCGCCGCCGGATCTCAATGATTTCCTCGCCGAACTGGCCGGACTGATCGACTGAATTCGGTTACTGCTCGGCCTGAAGTCTGACGTAGTTGAGCACCCAGGAAAGGTAGCCGAATCTGGCGAAGATCAGCGTTTTACCGGGAAACCCGAGTTCGTTGGCGACCGCTTTGAGGACCTCAGCCCCGGCGACAAGGTTTTTGGTAGTGAAGGTGTTCCTGACCGATTCGACCTCCCGCTCAGCCTCTTCACGGACCGAAGCGTTCCGGATCCCGGAGAGGTCCGGGTTGAGCAGGCCATCCGGGTCCGTCGTCACGCGCTGATAGAAGGTGTTGATATCGTTAAGGGTGACCGGAATGTAGGAGCGCCTGTCTTCCGGATGCAGCAGCGTGATCATCGACCAGACGATTCCGCCGGAGACGTAGACCTTCTTTCGGTTGAGCAGTCCGGGTTTTCTCGACACCTCGGTCCTGATCGACGGCCTGAGCATCGTGAGGCTGAGTTCCTGTGACCGTTTGATGAATGACTGCAGATCGGCGTCTCCGCCGGCGGCCTTGCTGACCTCGTTGGTGAAGGTCACGGTCCCGATCGGCATTCCCCAGCTCACGTAATCGTAATCCGGACGTCCGATCGCCACCTGGCGCAACTGCTGATAGCCGCCTTTCGTGTTCCCGCTTCCGATATCGACCATGACCGAGACGCTGCGGTTGTCGTACCACGTGCGACCGACCCTGTAACGGCGCGGGATCGTTCCGGCAATCGTCAACTGGACCTCGGTCTCGACGTCCAGAAACTCAATCTCCACTCCGATCCGGCGCTTGATCTCGTCGGTGATATCGAGTGGATTGTCCCCGATAAGGCCGCTGCTGCCGATGATGTTGATCTGATCGGCGGGCACTTTGAACTCCTGAATCATGCGCTGGTAGAACCTCTGGACAACCTGCCCGGTATCCCGGATCGCCTGCTGCGTGAACTTCCCGTCGCGCGTCTGGACAAGGGTGGTGTTGATCACCTCGGCGTTGAGAATACTGACGTTGTATCCCTCGTCCCCGTTGACCACCCTCAGAACAAGGCTTTTGATGCCCTTGGCTCCGATTTCGATTCCGCCGTAGAGCTCCTGCGGCGGAACGGCCGTCGAGCGGTTCTGCGCCTGAATCGAGGGCGCTCCCGCAAAGACCAGTCCGAGGAGCAGAGCGATCATCCACAGCCTGAACGGGTGATCCGTCTTCGCAAATGTTTTCGGGGGTCTGATTATCATATGCACGGTTTTCCTGGATATTTGGATCGATGCAGCTCCGGGTTATCTGCTGCTCCGGCGCAGTTTCTCGTACAGTTTGTAGACGGTGTACAGCAGAGCTGTCAGAACCAGCAGCGTCAATACTCCCAGAATCGGCAGCAGCCAGTCCGGCGGAGCCTGGGCAGCGGGCAGGCTGTCCGTCCGGGTTTGTCCGGCGGGCAATTGGACTGTTGGACTGGGATCCGGAGTCGAGGACAGAACCGGCAGCGGCGTGGCAGTCGGCGCCGGAGTCGGAGCCGATGCCGCGTTTCTCGACGGACGTCTGCTCTGGGTCTGTCTCTGGGGCGTCCGATCCTGCTGCTGTCTGTCTGAAGTTTCGCCCGGGAAGACGTCCTCCGGCCCGTAATTCGAAAGCGACCGCTTCTTTTCAGGCGTCAGCCCGGATTGTCTCTGGGGACGGGACGGCGACTGCTGCTGATATGCAAATGCGCACGGCGCCAGAGCCATGAATGTCATCATTATCAGCGCCAGGCTGATGAAGGAACCATGGTTTGTCGGATTACTCTTTCGTCTCATCATCATCGTTTCGTGGCCGGACCGCGGGGCTCCGGCACAGTTTTTTACGGATTGTAGAGGCTGACCATGGTGTAGATCAGCATGATCAGCGCCAGCAGGAGGAAGGTTGCAATAGCTGCATAGAGTGCGATCGAAACCCGGTCCTGTGTGCCGGACTGGCCCGACTCCTCCTCGATTTGGGAGAGCCGGCTGGTGTAAATGCCGGCCATCTCTCGCGCCTTGCTTTCAGCGGCGGCGCGCATCTCAGCTTCGTATTCGGCCGCGCGGATCGCTTCCAGACGTTTGGCTTCTGCCTCTTTGGCCCTCGCCTCGGCCGCGGCGCGCGCGCGGGCCTCTTCCTCGGCGAGCGCCAGAGCCTTCTCAACCTCGATCACTGGAGCTCCAGTCCTGACGGTCTCAGGCGGATGATTGTTGTTGGTCGGGCGTTCAGGTTCGGAGATGGAACTCTCCCCGGTCGTCTGCTGCCGTAACTCGCGCGTCGACGAGCTTCCCGCGGAGTGCTCCTCGGGATCCCTGCCGCGTGTTTCGGCGACTGTGGATCGGACCAGCCCTCGTGTTTTAACCGCGCTCGATTCGGCCATCTCATCTGTGTTCAGATTGCAGTACGGACATCGGTCACGCGCCGTCGAAAGATTGCAACCCATCGCCTTGCAGAAATGGACTCGCGGCGTGGACTGAGGGAACCGATGGCATCCCGGGCAGGCCGGCTGGGGCATGCCCCAGGAGAGCACGGTGTGATGCTTCCTCAGCGTCTGATCGTCGAAATCCAGCATGGTCACCGCGCAGTTGTCGCAGGCGTACATCCTTGGATTGAGCGAGCTCAGGCAGAAAGGACATTCCCTGACAGATATCCCCTGATCTTCGGCGTTCCAGGCTATGAAGGTCTGGCAGTTGCAGCAGTATATCCACTTGCCGCTGTGAGGGAAGTTGTCGCTCAGAACATGCTCTTCAGATCCCTCCTTGCAGACCACCACATTGCTGGTCCTCGACATGGGGAAGTTGACACGATGTCTGAGACAGTGAATTTTTACGATATCGGCTAACATTGTTTTCGTCCGTGGGATCGGTCGCGTAATCGGACCTTGAGGATGGTCCGGATTTCGCCATCAGAATAAAGACAGGCGCCCCTTGTCTGTTTCTGGCTACCGGCAAATTATCGCCACATTCACCGCGACTTATATTTTTCGTCCGGCGCCGCTCCACTGCCCGGGACCGGCTTTGGCTTACCCTGTCAATCGTTCTTAATATGTAGTCAGCAGGACTTGTATTTTGACGGTCTTGGAAGATCTGTTTCCCCGCAGCGAATGAATGTTACACTCAGGGCGATGATAATTTCAATCCACAATCATCGTCCGGGTGAAAAAGACTGCCGGGTCGGAAACTGAAGACATACTGCCCCGGAACCCCTCAGCGACCAGAAAAAGAGAAAGGCAGAACCGGTTAAGGTCCTGCCTCTCTGAATTATCCGATTGTAAACCCCGCTCAGGGCTGGGGAGGTTTGGTCGAGGACGACTCGCCGTTCTTGCGACGCAGTGTCGGGCGCTCCGTCGGAGCCTTCTCGGCATCGGGGTCGCCGGCATCCGTCCCCTCGGGCGATCCGGGCTGCCTCCGCTTGAGCGTCGGGCGTTTCGAGTCCGCATCGCCGGCGGCTCCGCCGCGACCGGTGATCGAGCGTGTGTTGGTCATCGAGATCAGCCGGTTCTTGACCTGCTGGAACTCGGATGTATTGATCGTGTATTCGCTCCGCTCCGGAAACTTCGCAATCAGGCTGTTGACCTTATCGATCCGGTCGCCAACCATCGGATGTGTGCTGAAGATCTTCGACATCGTTCCGGGTTTCTTCTTCTCCTGAGCCTGCAGCTTTTCGAAGAATGTGGCCATCGCGTGCGGGTCATAGCCTGTCGCCCAGAGATACTGCACTCCGAGCATGTCCGCTTCATACTCGGCGCCGCGCGTGAACTTCAGGAAACCGACCGGGATCGCAAGCGATGCCGCCGTCCGGGCAGCGAAGCCGCCCCAGCCGCCAAGGAAGATCAGAGGCAGGGAACCCCAGTTGACGATCTGACCCTTCGATGCCTGTTCGACGCCGTGCCGCGCAGCAACATGAGCGATTTCGTGCGCCATCGGCCCGGCCAGTTCGGCCTCGTTGTCAGCTGCCAGGATCAGCCCCTTGTTGACGTAGAAAAATCCGCCCGGCAGCGCGAACGCATTGATCTCGTCGGCGTCGATCACCTTGATCGTGAAGGGAACCTTGGCATCGGAATGGAGTACCAGATTCTGTCCGACCTTGTTGATGTATTCGACGATGATCGGATCCTCGACCAGCTTCGCGGACCTGTCCACTTCCTGCGAGAACTGGCGGCCGATTGCGACTTCCTTGTCGTAACTGTAGAAGTTGATCTGAAGTTTATTGATATCCCGTTTGCCGATCAGCTCAGGATTTTCCTTCTCCGAAAGCTGACTGCTGCTCGCCGATGACTGCGCCATTGCCGGCGAGATCGCGAAGACCAGACAGATCAATGCGTATAGAGAATGCCGAGCGGATGATTTCATTGCCAATCTCCTTACCATACTACCCAAACCGGCTGTCGCATCGATCCTGCCGGAATCGCCGTTACTACGACCGCCACGCTGTATCCCATACCTGCCTCTCGAGCGGTCGCTGCGTTGCTTCACGCTCAATTAAATAGACAGACAGCTTATGCCTTTCAAACACTCGATTCAAGCCGGACAGCGTGATATGCACGTTTTGTATGCCGACCTGATGATTTCAACTGCTATTATAACCACAGAAAATGCCGATCAGGACCATTTTTCTAATTAATCTTTCCTGATGATTGGAAATGGTCAAGCGACTTGTAATCAGGCTGTTAAGGCTTGTTCTGAGTGATTTTTCCTGATCGAACGAAGGCGCTTCAGTTGGTTCAGTCCGATAGCGATGATGTATGATCAGAGCCATACCGGAAAAGCAGCAGAGGATCGGTCACTTCCGATAGAAAATGATCCCATTGAGAAAGCCGGGAAACAGACCGGCGGGAGGAGAATGAAATCAGATGAAATATCACAGAGTAACGGCAATAGTGATTTTGGTCGCTTTAAGTTCGATGATGACGGGGGCGCCGGTCACGAACGACTGGCCGCAGTGGAGGGGGCCTGAAAGAGACGGGATATCGGCCGAAAAAGGTCTGCTCAAGCAATGGCCGGCGGCAGGGCCGAAGCAGGTATGGTCGATATCGAATCTGGGCGAAGGGTACGGATCGCTGTCGATTCAGGGAGAGCGGATATTCGTTCAGGGCACGACCCGGAGCGCGAGCGTCGTCTACAGTCTGAACAGGGCTGACGGCAAGACCGTCTGGACGGCCTCTCTCGGACCGAAGGTCGACGAGGGACGCGGCAACGGGCCGCGCTCGACTCCGACCATAGACGGCGACAGGATCTATGTGCTGACTGAGAACGGCGATCTGGCCTGTCTGAGGGCGAAGGACGGTTCGAGAATCTGGAGCCGGAACATCCTGAGAGACTTCGGCGGCGACAATCCCAAGTGGCTGATCAGCGAGTCTCCGCTGATCGACGGCAACCGGGTGATCGTCTCGCCGGGCGGAAACGGCGCGGGTATCGTGGCGCTCGACAAGATGAGCGGCAAGACCGTCTGGGCGGCCAAAGAGCTGAGCGATGAGGCGGGCTATTCGTCGTGCATCATCGAGGATGTCGGCGGCGTCAGGACGATCATGAACTTCACCTCTTCCGCCGCGGTCGGAGTCCGGGCGAGCGACGGAAAAGTGATGTGGCGTCACACGAAGGCCGCCAACCGGACCGCCAACTGCACGACGCCGGTCTTCCACAACAACAAGGTCTTCTTCTCCTCGGCTTACGATACGGGCGCGGTTCTGCTCGATCTCACGGCCCGCGGCGGCGAGGTCCAGGCGCGAGAGGTCTACTTCACGCGCGATATGATGAACCATCACGGCGGCGTGGTACTCGTCAACGGTTATCTCTACGGGTTCTCGAACTCGATCCTGACCTGTCTGGAGTTCGCCACCGGCAAGAAGATGTGGAGCGCACGGAGCGTGGGCAAGGGCTCGCTCACCTATGCCGACGGCATGCTCTACCTGTTCGGCGAAAACAACAGCGTCGCGCTGGCCGAAGCCACGCCGTCCGGCTACAACGAAAAAGGCCGCTTTACCGTTCAGGACCAGGGCCGTCCGAGCTGGGCTCACCCGGTCGTGGCCGGCGGAAGGCTCTACATCAGAAATCAGGGGATTCTGACGGCTTACGACGTCAGGCAGTAAACCCTGATTACCCGACGCGACGATTCGTGAAAAGATCGAGGGCCGTTCAATCGGCCCTCGATCAGATCAGTCATCCTTGTCCTGCAGCGAAGCGATGGCTTCGTAGACGTCGGGGACGTAGACCTCCTCCGCTCGTGGAAAGACATAGCGGAGCATCAGCGGCGTGATCATCGTGGTCACCAGAACCATGATCACCATGATCGAGAAGACATTCTGATCGATGACCCGGTTGGCGAGACCCACGCCAGCGACGATCAGTCCCACCTCGCCGCGAGAAACCATTCCCACGCCCACTCTCAGCGATTCGATGTTGTTGAAACCGCTGACTCTCGCGAAG
>CALBSU010000269.1 GCA_937967285.1 uncultured Acidobacteriota bacterium | reverse complement strand
TCTTCGAGGATCTGGCGGCGAGAGACGGTCTGGCCCTGGTGTTTGATCAGGAAGCGGAGAAGGTCGGCTTCCATCAGCGTCAGGCGAACGGTTTTCTCTCCGGCGGTGAGTGTGAGGGCTTTGAAGTCGATCGTGATGCCTGCAAAGGTGAAGGTCGAAGCGGGAGATTTTTCCGATCTGTCCTCCGAGATTCTGAACCATTCGAGTCGCCGCAGCAGGCCGCCGAGCCGTGCGATGAGGATCTTGAGTTCGAATGGTTTGGGAAGATAGTCGTCGGCGCCGGCCTCGAATCCCTTGAGAATATCCTCGGGGCGACTGCGTGCAGTCAGCATCAGAATCGGCACGAAGCGTCCGGCTCGCCTCAATTCCTGCGCAACCTCGAACCCGTTCCTGCCCGGGAGCATGACATCCAGAATGACGCAGTCGAAATCCTGATCGAGGATCATCTCGAGCGCGGTCTCGCCGTCCGGAGCGATCTGCACTTCGTACCCTTCCGCTTCGAGGTTGAATCTCAGGCCGGCGGCGAGGTGCTGTTCATCTTCGACGATCAGAATCTTCGGCATATCCCCTCACTCCCGCTTGCCCATGCCGGGCAGGTAGATGGTGATGGTGCTGCCGAGACCTTCGCCGGGGCTTTCGGCGATCACTCTGCCGCCGTGTTTCTTGACTACGGATTGAACGATATAGAGCCCGAGTCCGGTGCCTTTGATCCTGGTGGCCACCATCCGAGGCACGCGGTAGAAGCGTTTGAAGATCTGGTCGATCTGGCCGGCGGGGATTCCGATGCCGCGATCCCTGACGCGGATGGCGAGAGATTTCGAGTCCGGAGCGAAGATCTGGACGGTGATGTCGATCACCTCGTCTGAGTATTTGATCGCATTGTCGATCAGATTCGAGACGGCGGCCCGGATCTCGTCGGCATCTCCCTTGACCATCGGGTTCGTCCCTGCCGGCAGCGAATCCATGAATTTCAACTGCTCGTCGGTCAGGTGGGTTCTGGTCCGGGCTATCTCGACGCACTCGACAGTCAGCTCCCGCAGGTCGATCTGCGAGGAGTGCATCTGGTGTGTCTTGTGACCGGATCGGCCGGCCCTGAGCACCTGCTCGACGGTGTGCAGCAGCCGGTCGCTGTCATCGAGCATGATCCGGTAGAACTCGTTGCGCTGCTTCTCATCGACCTGTCGGGTCTGCAGCGTTTCGAGGTAGAGTCGGATCGAGGCGATCGGCGTCTTCAGCTCGTGCGTCACCGCATTGATGAAGCTGTCATGCTGTTCGTTGCGTCTGATTTCGCGGACGAGGAAGATGGTGTTGAGCACCAGGCCGGCGATGATGATCAGAAAGAAGATGACGCCGAAAACGAGGAGCGCAACTTCGCGCCAGTTGAGGACGATCCAGCCGACGTTGAGCGCCACCGCCACCGCCACCAGGACGATGCAGAGGATGATGAAGAAGTAGACTGATTTTCGCTGCCCCGTTGAGCCCATGGCCTGAATTTTAAGCCACGGGCTCGCGGGTTGGAAGCGTGAGGAAAACGCCTTCAGATGATGAATCGAAATCAGGCGGCTTCCTCGATGGGAACCGGACTGTTGACAGTCTGTTTCTTCTTCGGAACCTCCATCAGGCGGATGTCCTTCGCCAGACCGAGTTTGCTGAGCACCCAGATGCCATACCAGTTGACGTCGATCTCATACCAGACGATGCCGTGACGTGCCGCCGCCGGGTGGGCGTGGTGGTTGTTGTGCCAGCCCTCGCCGTGCGCGAGCAGCGCGACCCACCAGTTGTTGCGCGAATCGTCGCGGGTCACGAAACGGCGTCCGCCCCAGACGTGAGCCGCCGAGTTGACGAACCAGGTCACGTGCCACGAGAAGACGACACGGACGAAGATCCCCCAGAGTACGAAGTTCCAGCCGCCCGCTGCGTAGAGGATGGCCGCAACGACGAGCTGCGGGACGAAATGCCATCTGGTCAGCCAGACGTGAAAAGGATCCTTGGCCAGATCGACTGCGTAACGCGATGTCGCATCGACTTCGCGGTGGAGCGAATGACCCTCGAGGATCCATCCCATGTGCGCCCACCAGAAACCATGCTTCGGCGAGTGCGGATCTCCCTCCTGATCGCTGTATCTGTGATGAATGCGATGCGTCGCGACCCATGCGATCGGACCACCCTCGATCGCCAGCGTTCCGCAGATCGTCAGAAAATACTCGATCCATTTCGGCGTCTTGAAGCCGCGATGAGTCAGCAGGCGATGATAGCCCATTCCGATTCCGAGGCTTCCGGCCACCCACCAGAGAAATACAGCAACCCCGAGGCCGCCCCACGTGAAATTGAAGATCGCCGTCGCGGCTATCGCGTGAAAAATGACCATGAAGATCAGGACGGGCCAGTTGAACCCTCCGCGGCGATAATTGATGATCTCTTCCGTTTTCATTTAACTCCTTGATTCATGAGAGTTTATTGGTGCCGATGCCGGTTCCGTCCCGATTCGAGCCATGTTATTAATTGATGCGAACGGTTATTCTTGACGAACCGATATCTGAAATTCATCCTAACAGGCGGGACGATTCCTGTGTGTAATAGTTATGTAATCTTTGGATGACATTGCCGGATGCTCGAAATCGGTTGCGGGAGACTGCCGGCGGCGAGATCTGGTAACCGGAGACGTTTGGATAAGTGAGCGGACTGATCAGAATAATGATTTCGCTGGCGCTGTTGTCGGGGCTGGCGGGCTGTGGCGAGAAGCCTCGCAGGACGGCTGTCAGGCCGAAGCCCGCGCTGATGCTGACCGATTCCGACGGCGACGGCATGCCGGATGCCGCGGAGTTGAGGACCTTCAACGACCGGCAGAATTTCAGGAAGTGGTTCTGTCAGGTCGCGGAGATGCAGTTCTACAGGCCGAGCGACGGCTGGAATCCCGAGCAGCGTGACTGTTCGGGGCTGGTCCGTTTCGCTTGGCGCGAGGCGCTCAAGCGTCACGACCGCTCCTGGTTTCAGGCGATGGGAGAAGGGTATGAGGCGGTCGCGCCGGATGTCGCGGCCTACAACCTCGACAGATCACCGGTCGGCGAAAAACTGTTCCGGACCGATTACGGCTCCTTCATTCCGGAGGATCTGGTCAACGGTAAGTTCGCGGAGTTTGCCGATGCCCGGACTCTCAAAAACTTCAACGTGAAATACATCGGGCGCGACAGGCTGCGGCTGCAGCCGGGCGACCTGCTATTTTTTCACCAGCCATGGGTTCAGAAGTTTCCGTATCATGTCATGATCTTCATCGGCGAGGCGCGACATGCTTCCGGCGGCGAGGGCGACTGGATCGTCTATCACACCGGCTCTTCTCCCGGAGAGAACGGCGAGGTCAAGAAGTTGAGGCTGGCGGTGCTCGACCGTCATCCCGATCCGCGCTGGAGACCGCTTGCAACCAACAACAACTTTCTGGGATTTTATCGATTGAAGATTCTGGATTGAGGTAGAATGCGACCATGATCCCAAAAGACAGCCCAACCGACAGATGGAAGACGAGCCTCGTGAATGCCGCGGCGGTATCGGCGGCGATCCTGATTCTGTTCACGATGATGACGACGGCGCATCGGGCCCAGGAGGCAACTCCGACGCCGGAAGCATCCCCGTCGGCGTCGAAGCCAAGGTTCTCGCTCTCGACCAATCGGACCTACAGCCCGGGCGAGAATACGCGCGTCTACATCAACTATCAGAACGTCAAGACGCTCGACTTCCGTGTGTATCGCGTCAAGGATCCGGTCAGGTTCTTCAAGCAGCTCAACAATCCGCACCAGATGGGCGAGGAGGATCAGGCATCGGTCAGCGAAGTTGCCGAACGGCGCGACGGGCGGCCGGCGATCCTCGAGCGGGTGCGGTCTTTCAAGCGGTCGATCTACTATTCGATCAAGAGCTACATGCGCGATCAGTTGCGGCGCGAATCGCGAGTCGCGTTCAACGACAGGTTCCGCTCCGGCGAGCGGCTGCCGCTCTACAAGTCGGATTACGCGCGAGTCCCGCTGCTCAACGAGAACCAGCTGGTCGGAAGCTGGCGTCAGGTGCTGAGTCCGCTCGAGAACGAATATGACACGCGCATGGTCTCGCTCGACCGTCGCGAGCCGGGCGTCTATCTGGTTGAAGCTGTCAACGGAGACCTGCGCGCCTACACGATCGCCGTGGTCACCGAACTGGCGATGATCAGCAAGACGACCAATGACGGGTCGTTTCTGGTCTACGCTGTGGACCGCAAATCGGGCGAGCCGCGCACCGACGTGAAGATCGAGGTTGTCCGGAAGGGGAAGACGCTGGCCGAAGGGACGACCGATCGGGACGGCGTGCTCAAGACGCGCATCGAGCCCGATCCGAAGCCGAAAACCGATCCCGTTCCGCCTGAGGATCGCGATCCCGAAGAAGATATGGGGACGCAGATCGAGCAGGATTATCTGATCATGGCCAGTCGCCGCAATGACTTCGCCGTCTCGGACCTGTCTTCGTACTATTTCCGGTGGAACAACGATTACGACAACTCTCCGATGGGAGAGGTGACTCATTACATCTACACCGACCGGCCGGTCTATCGTCCCGATCAGACGGTACATTTCAAGGGCGTGCTGCGGCGGATGGGAGAAGGCGGGTACGAGATGCTCGATGCCCGGACCGTCAGCGTCACGGTCAGCGACCAGGCCGGCGCAGAGATCTGGAAGGGCGATGTGGCGCTCAGTCCGCGCGGGACGTTCGGCGGTTCGGTCGATATCGGAGCGGCCGCTCCGCTCGGCAGCTACGGCATCGTCGTCAAGATCGGCGAATCTGAGGTTGCGCGACACTATTTCGAGGTCGCCGAGTACAAGAAGCCTGAATACAAGGTGACGGTCGCGACGCCGAAACAGTTCGTCAATACCGGTCAGAAGACGAGCTACACCATCGAGGCCAAATATTTCTTCGGCGAGCCGGTCAGCGGCGCCGATGTCAAGTATTACATCTACCGTTCGAGGTACTACCACTGGTGGTGGAGCGAGGGAGAGGATGACGGCATCGGGCCGTCCGA
>CALBSU010000268.1 GCA_937967285.1 uncultured Acidobacteriota bacterium | reverse complement strand
CCCTCGCACGGCGGCATTCTCTTGAGCGTCGGGCGCTTGCCGTGCTCCTCGCGATTCCCGGCGCGGACCTTTTTGACATGCTCGCGCAGCTCGCGGAACTCAGACGAATCGACCTGCGGATCGCGCTGCCGCGGCAGGAATTCGATCTCGCTGAAGCTGCTCATGATCCGCTCGAAGAATGGCGGATGCGTTCTGAAGAAGCTGGCCGATCTGACGTAGCCTTTTTCGCTGGCCATCTTGTCGAAGAAGGTGATGAATCCGCGTGTGTCGTAGCCGGCGCGCCAGGCGTACTGAATGCCGAGCTGGTCGGCTTCGGCTTCGTAATCGCGGCTGACGCCGAGCAGCGCCAGATCGAGGATCATGCCGAGCCCGAAGAATCCGTACTGCAGAGCGTAATAGGTTCCGATTCCGACGACACCCCCGGTGAAGATCATGGCTGCGACCTGAGCCGCCTGAAAGACGATGTTGGCGATCGTCGCCCGGCGCATCAGCCGCGCGCCGTGCCTGGCCGAGACGTGCGCCAGTTCGTGCGCGATCACACCGAGCAGCTCCGATTCATTGTCGGCCTTCTCGATGATCCCCGTGTTGACGAAGAGGTATCCGCCGGGCAGTGAAAATGCATTGATCTCGTCGCTTTCGAGGACCGTGATCCTGACGGGTATCCGGAGGTCGGAATTGACCGCCACTGTCATGGCCAGTCTGTTGACGTACTCGCGGACTTTCGGGTCCTCGAATTCCGGCGGCATCAGGCCGTACGCTTTCATCTCGTTGATCGCGTCCTGGCCGATCTTGACGTCTTTTTCCTGCCCTTCGCCGACGACACGGATGCCGATATCCTCGACGTCGCCGTGTTCGCGTTCACGCGCGCGGCCGGATTCGATCATCCGGTCGATCTCGGCCTTCCGGGCCGGCCATCTGACCAGCAGATCCAGTTTGGCGCGCTTGTTGTCGAAGGCGATCGGCAGTCCGTGCTCGCGCTCGGTCCGCTTCTGTCTGATCTGTTCCTCGATTCTGAGGACCTCGCAGTGCAGATTGCGCCGCTCGGTCGCCATCTCGTCGGAGTCGCGCGAGGCCGTCCGGTTGAGCGCATCGAGCCGCTTTCTCAGCCCATCAAGCCGCCCCTTGAGCGATTTTTCCTCCGATTCCAGACGCCTGCTCTCCTGCTCCCTCTCACGGTCGAGCGTCTTCTTGAACTTTTCGATCTCAGCTTCAGTGACGCCCGATTCGATCGACCTGGTCATGAGATCGAGATAGCCCATATTGACCAGCTCTCGCAGATCCGGCTGTCGGCCGGCGAGAAGCGGCTGAGCGGAGCCCCAGACGAGGGACACGGCCAGCAATACCGCTACGCTTCTCCTCTTCATATCATCTCCTTTCCGATCAGAAGGTCGGCTGATCCTCGACGCGGATGCACTCGACGTGCCCGCACCGGCAGCCGACCTCGGGATCATGGACGACCCTCTCGCAGTATTCCGAACAGTACTCGCTGTCGATCCCCGAGGGGCAGTTGCATTCAGGATTGGCGCATTTGTCCGTCTTTTCAGTCATATCAGCGCGCTCCAGGTTCAGTTACGCTGCCACCAGACGTGAGCGAGCTTGTTCTCGTGCGAAAAGTCATAGCGAATCTCGCCGTTGAACGCCTTCTGGACCGAATCGCCTAGCCTCTTAGCCAGGTGTTCGGTCGTCGTTCTGACGGTGAAGGCGTCGCCGCGCTCCTTCTCGACGGCCATGATCCGGCCCAGCGGATTGTCCTCCGCGGCGCGATCGGCTTCATTGTCGAGCAGTCGCCTGATCTCGTCCCAGTGCTCGCCGACGAACTTCCCTTCCAGATGAACGTACCCGCTCGTTATATCGTCGCGGACGGCCACGCACGCCGGGCAGAGGACCGGCTCCGGATCGGTCACAACCATATCGGTCCCGGCGCGAACCCAGCGCCGATTGACATAGATATTGCCGCACTCCCTGCAGACCGCCGGCTCCTTCATCGCTCCCTGCGCATGCAGTTTCCCCGCCTGATGATCAACCCTCTTCCTGAAGTTAAGATCCGTATATTTTTTGTTGCTCCTCATAAAACACCTCTTTCATGGTCAATCAGCGAAGCTTTTCTTTTCATTTCCGTTATCGATTTATCAATCAGTCACTCATTATTTACATCGCAATCACCGTGCCGATATCAGGCGATCTAAAACCCTGTCCGGCAACGGTTAACGGGCTCAGCCGGCGGCTAAATACTTTCCAATGAGTGCTTTTTCTCAATTATTGAGGATCTTTACCCAGTCGGCGCCGCTAAGGCGTTGTGATCGGTTGCGGCACCAGTCTTGCTGATAATCGAGGCGAGGAGCGAAATCTAAAATTATGGCGAGAACAATCTTCAACGAAGTCGCTGAGACGGCGCGCCGGCAACCGGAGAGAACTGCGCTGACGCTGGCTGGTCAGGGAACGATTGAAGTGACGACCTACGGCGGGATGCTGGCGCAGATTCTGAGCGTGGCCAGCCATCTGACGGATGAGGCGGTCGGAAAAGGCGACCGCGTGATCATCCTCGGAGAGAACCATCCTCAATGGGTCATGGCATATTTCGCCTGCCTGGCCTGCGGCGGAGTCGCGGTGCCGCTCGATCCGGCGGGTTCCGTCGATGCGCTGGCGAACTTCCTCGACAAGTCGGAGGCGCGGACGGCCTTCGTTTCTGCCGGCTCGATCGAGAAGTTCCGAGAGGTCTGCGATGTGACCGGACGGCGCGTCCGGACGATCGTCATGAACAGCCCCGATCAGGGAATATCGAACGGCCGCGTCAGATTCGAGGACTGGGCGCGAAACCCCGTCGTCGAACATCTCGAACGTCTGCCGGTCGAGGTCGAGTCAACCGATCTGGCCGAGCTGATGTTCACCTCAGGAACGACGGGCTTTCCGAAAGCCGTCCCGCTGACCCATTCCAACATCCGGTTCGAGGCGCGCGGCATTCAGGACGCGATGAAGATCGGCGCCGATGAGACCGCGCTGGCGCTGCTGCCGCTCTTTCACGTCTACTCCCAGATCATCAGTCTCTGGCTCATGCCGATGGTCGGCGGCCGGATCGTCTTCGTCACCGACATGAACTCGGCCGCCATCGAGTCGGCGCTCAGAGAGACAGGAGTAACGGCGCTGATCGGAGTGCCGCGAGTCTGGTATCTGTTTCATAAAAAGATCTTCGAGGGCGTCTCGCGCCGGCCCGCGATGGTGCGGCGGATCTTCCGTGCGCTGCTCGCGCTCAACGGCCTGCTCAGGGACCGCATCGGGATCAACCTCGGCCGGATCTTTTTCAGAGAGGTGCACGAGGGATTCGGCGGCCGGTTGCGGCTGACCGTCTCCGGCGGAGCGAGCTTCGACACGCAGGTGGCGCGCGACTTTCATCGCCTCGGATTCACATTGCTCCAGGGATACGGACTGACCGAAACATGCGGCGCGGCGACGATCACGCGGTTCGAGGATAACGTCATCGGATCGGTCGGCTCACCGCTCGATAATGTTCGAGTCGAGATCGCCGATCCCGGACCGGACGGCGTCGGCGAGGTGCTGATCCGCGGCCCGATCGTGACGCCCGGCTATCTCAACAACCCCGAAGCCAATCGCGAGGCATTCACAGAGGACGGATGGTTCCGGACAGGCGATCTGGGACGCATCGACCGGCGCGGTCACCTCTTCATCGTCGGCCGCAGCAAGGATGTCATCAAGCTGCCGTCCGGCAAGAACGTCTTTCCCGAGGACGTCGAAGCGCAATACGGCAAGTCGAGGCTGGTCAGCGAGGTCTGCGTCGTCGGCGTCCGCGATCCGTCGACGCCATTCGAACGCGCCGAGAAGCTGGTCGCGGTCGTCGTCCCGGATTTCGAGTACCTCAAGTCGCGCCACATCGCCAACTCGCGCGAGGCGATCCGGTTCGAACTGGACGACCTCGGCCGCCGGCTCCCGGAATACCAGCGCGTCCACGACTACATCATCCGCGCCGAACCTCTGCCACGCACGACGACCCGCAAGATCAAACGGTTCGAGGTCATGAAATTGATCGAGGTGGAGTCGGGCGAAGCCGATGCTAAAGGCCGCGTCGACAGGTTCACGCCGACGCCGGAAGACCGCGAACTGATCCAGTCGCCTCCCGGACGCATCGTCTGCGAGGAGATCGCCCGCAACCTCCGCGATCCTGTCGAGCTGCATCCCGAGATGAACCTCGAACTGGATCTCGGACTCGATTCGCTGGCGCGAGCCGAAACGATGATCGCCATCGAACGCTCGACCGGCATGCGGATCGATCCGGAAAAAGCCGCCTCCGCTCACACCGTCGGCGAGGTGATCGCGCTGGTCAGCGAATCCTCAGGCGGAGCGCCGATCGCCGGTCGCGCCGCCGCGATCGACTGGAAAGAGCTGCTCGCACCCACACCCGAGGCTCTGGCTGACGCCGGACCGCTGCTCGCGGACAAACCGTTCATCGCCGGACTGGCATACCTCGCGCTGAGGATCGTTCGAGTTCTTGCCGGACTGCTCTTCGGACTCGAGGTTTCGGGCCTCGATCACATCCGCGATCCGCGCCGCCCCTGCATCGTCGCCTCGAACCACCAGAGCTATATCGATGCCTTCCTGATCATCTCGACATACCCTCGCCGGACTCTCAAACACATCTTTCATGTCGGCGCCAGCGAGTATTTCTCGACTCCGCTCATGCGGCGGGTCGCACGGCTGCTCAACATCGTTCCGGTCGATCCGGAACTCAATCTGATGCGCGCCATGCGCGCCGGAGCCGCCGGCCTGCGCGCCGGCAGGATCCTCAACATCTACCCTGAAGGACAGCGCTCCTTCGACGGCAAACTGCAGGATTTCAAGGACGGCGCCGCCATCCTCGCGATCGAACTCGATGCTCCCGTCATCCCCGTCGCAATCGACGGCGCCTTCCGCGTCTGGCCGAGAGGCTCGCGGCGACTGCACCTGGCGAAAGTCAGAATCCGCTTCGGCCCGCCGATGAATCTGAACGCAGAGATCCCTGCCGGACTCTCCGAACAGGAGAGATACTC
>CALBSU010000267.1 GCA_937967285.1 uncultured Acidobacteriota bacterium | reverse complement strand
CCTCGCCACAGGGTCATCGTCGACGGTTTCTGGATGGACGAGACTGAAGTGACCAACGCCCAGTTCAGAGCCTTCGTCAAGGCGACCGGATACGTCACGACGGCCGAGAGGAAACCGGATTGGGAAGAACTGAAGAAGCAGCTTCCGCCGGGAACGCCCCGGCCGCCGGACGACGTTCTGGTGCCGGGCTCTCTCGTCTTTCGGCAGCCGTCGGGTCCGGTGCCGCTCGACAATCCGGCCAACTGGTGGGAGTACATGCCCCGCGCAGACTGGAAACATCCCGAAGGCCCCGGAAGTTCGATCGCGGGCAAGGACGACCATCCCGTGGTTCACATCTCGTGGGAGGATGCGCAGGCATACGCCAGATGGGCCGGCAAGCGTCTGCCGACCGAAGCGGAGTGGGAATGGGCCGCGCGCGGCGGACAGAAGGACGCCATATTTGCATGGGGCAACGATCCGATCGAAGCCGGCGAAAAGAAGGCCAACACATGGCAGGGCAGCTTCCCTGATCGGAACACCTTGAATGACGGTTTCAAGACCACTGCCCCGGTCAGGACGTTCAAACACAACGGGTACGGCCTTTACGATATGTCCGGCAACGTCTGGGAATGGTGCCTTGACTGGTATCGCCACGATTATTTCGCTTCGATCAACCGGAGCGAGGGTGTCAAAAACCCGCAGGGGCCCGATTCCAGCTTCGATCCCGACGAACCGACCGTTCCCAAGAAGGTTCAGCGCGGCGGCTCCTTTCTCTGTCACGATTCCTACTGCGCCAGCTATCGCGTCGCCGCCCGGATGAAGACCAGTCCGGATACCGGCCTCATGCATTCCGGCTTCAGGTGCGTGAAGGACGAAAAGACAAAATAACCCAACTATCATCAGAGCATTTCAGGGAGAGAAGACCATGACCAGACGCGGTTCCAGAATGATGTCCGTCATATTGATTGCGACCTGCGCGCTGGCGCTTGTCACGAGCGCTTATGCCGACCGGCCGGCCGATTACAAACCGGCTCAGGCCGGCCAGCCCAACCGCGCAAAGGACTACAAGGCGCCTGACGATATCGACTTCAGAACGGGCGTCATCATCAGCGAGGGAGTCAGACTCCACGCCGAGCTCTTCTCGCTCAAGACGAATTCGGGAAAGAAGCTGCCGACGGTCATCCAGGCGCATGGCTGGGGCGGCACGGCTGCCGGATTCCGCTGGGATTCGCTGCAACTGGCCCGCGCCGGTTATCTGGTGATCAATTTCGATTACCGCGGATGGGGCGAGAGCGAATCGCGCATGATCCTGACCGCTCCGGCGCCCGACTGGACGGACGGCGCCGCGATGCGCACGGCGCGAAAATTCACGGCTGAGGTCAGGGAGGTGCGGGGAGTCGTCGATCCGCTCGAGATGACGACCGACTGGTTCAATGCGATCCACTGGGCAATGGGTGAGCCGATGGTCGATCCGGACAGAATCGGACTGCGCGGATCGAGCTACTCCGGGGGCCACGTCGTCTACGTCGCGGCGCGCGATCCGCGCGTCAAAGCCTTCGTCTCGCAGGTCGGCGCGCTGGACTCGCGGCCAACCTCGAACCCGCTGGCCGGCTCAGTCGAGGATCAGAAGAAGGCGGCCTGGCAGGAAGCCACCCGGCGAGCCCGCGGAGAGACCGGATATCCAGATCCGTTCGCGAGGGTGATCGGCAATCTGATCGGGGCGCCGATCCGCGACCACCTCTTCCTCTACCATCCGGTCGAGGACGCTCAACACATCAAACATGCCGCCGCGCTCTTCATCGTCGCCGAGAAGGAGGAGCTCTTCGACAACAAGGACCACGCCAAGCTCGGATACGACAGGATTCCGCATCAGAAGAAGAAGTACGTCGAGATCCCGAACATCACGCATTACGGCATCTACACGACCGAGCGCGAACGGGCCATCAAACTCGCCATTGAATGGTTCGACCAAAACCTTAAATAGCGGGAGGGCGCCTCAATGCAGAACCGCACCGAGCAGAGCGAGCCGCCATATCCGCCCTCGAGAGTGGCCTGGTACGTCGTCGGCGTCCTGACCTTCGTCTACATCTTCTCTTTCATCGACCGGCAGATTCTCAACCTGCTGGTGCGCCCGATCAAAAGGGATCTCGGCATCAGCGACACGCAGATGAGCCTGCTGATGGGCTTCAGTTTCGCGGTCTTCTACACTGTCTTCGGGCTTCCGCTGGGTCGTCTTGCCGACTCGCGAAGCCGCCGGACGATCATTGCCGTCGGATTCGCGTTCTGGAGCGTCTTTACCGCGGGCTGCGGAATGGCCAGAAACTTCGTTCAGATGCTGCTGCTCAGAATGGGCGTCGGAGTCGGCGAAGCGGCGCTCTCGCCGGCGGCCTATTCGATCATCAGCGACTACTTCCCTCCCCGCAAGCGCGCAACGGCGATCAGTCTCTATTCGATGGGAATCTACATCGGCTCGGGATTCGCCTTCATCATCGGCGGACTGGTGGCCCGGTTCGCCTCGGCGCAGGAGATGTGGGAGATGCCGGTCATCGGAGCGATCCGCCCGTGGCAGCTCGTCTTCTTCATAGTCGGCCTGCCGGGAGTCCTGCTCTCGCTGCTGATGTACACGATCAGAGAGCCCTACCGGCGCGGAATGCGGCGCGTAACAGGCGAAGACGGAAAATCGACGACCGTTCAGACCCCGATGAACGAGGTCTTCAGCTACATCCGTTCGAACTGGCTGACATTCCTCTGCCACAATCTCGGATTCGCGTTCCTCTCGTTTTCGTCCTACGGGACAAGCGCGTGGGTACCGACCTTCTTTGTCAGGAATCAC
>CALBSU010000266.1 GCA_937967285.1 uncultured Acidobacteriota bacterium | reverse complement strand
ACGAAGCAGTCGGCGTAACGGTCGATGATCAGGCCCGGAAGCAGGTCGCCTTCGGAGTGAATCAGGCGATACGAATCGGTGTTCTCGACCACCCTCTCTCGCCACGAGGCTGCCTGCGCCACCCTCGCGCGCCAGAAATCGGCGTCGATTTCAATCTGATCAACTGAAAGGACTCGGAGGGTGATCTCGGATTCCGCGCCGAAGTGCGCCCAGGCGAGAAATTTTCCGCGCTTGTCCCTGACTGTGACGATCGAGCCGCTCTCGGCCTTCGGCCGCACGGCCACGTCGCTCCGGTAGATCCAGAGATGTCCGGCGCGCAGCCGTTCGATGCCTTTGGGGGTGATGGTTGCTTCCATAATTGAGTAGAAAGTAGAAAGTAGAAAGTATAAAGTGCAATGCATGGGTATCGCATTGCATAGTCTCACGATGATGCCAAGGCATAGTACTTTATACTTTTTACTTTCTACTTTCTACTTTTTACCGACTTGAAGACAGCGTACATAGGATTGGGATCGAATCTCGGAGACCGGGCCGCGAATCTGCTCGAGGCTGTTTCGAGGCTGACGCGCCGCGGACTGATCGTCCGTTCGCTGTCATCGATCTACGAGACGGAGCCGGTCGACAATCACGACCAGCCGGCGTTTCTGAACATGGTCGCGGCGATCGATGCCGGCGAGAGGTCGCCGTTCGAGCTGATGAGGATTCTGCTCGAGATCGAGGACGAGATGGGCAGGGTGCGGGTGACCGATAAAGGTCCGCGAACGATTGATCTTGATCTGCTCATGCAGGATGATCATACAGTCGATGGCCGTCAGGGATCAGTCGACCTGACGCTGCCGCATCCGCGCATGCATCTGAGGCGTTTCGTGCTGGTTCCGCTGTCGGAGATCGCTCCCGGCGCAATTCATCCTGTGAAGCGCAAGACGATTCGCGAACTGCTCGACTCAGTGGATGACGGTTCGAGCGTCGGAATTTATCGCCATTAACGGCACGGTGGGTTATGGAGATCATTACGAAGTCCGCCAAAATGCGGACAGTCTCGAACAAGTTGCGATCGGAGGAGAGATCGATCGGGTTCGTTCCGACGATGGGCTCGCTGCACGAGGGACATCTCAGCATGGTGCGCGAATCGAGCCGGCTTTCGGACGTGACGATAGTTTCAATCTTCGTCGATCCGGGGCAGTTCCGTTCGGAGAGGGAGTTTGAAAATTTTCCCCGGGATCTGGCTCGCGATGCGGACTGTCTGACGCCGATCGGCGTGGATTACATCTTCGCGCCGGGTTATGAAGAGATGTATCCGCCCGGGTTTTCGAGTTACGTCGAGGTGACGGGGCTCAGCGATCGGCTCGAAGGCGTTTCGCGGCCCGGATATTTCCGGAGCGTGACGACGGCTCTGAGCATCCTTTTCAATATCGTCCAGCCGACGTTCCTGTTTCAGGGGCAGCGGGACGCTCAGCAGGTGGTGATCGTCAAGCGACTGATCCGCGATCTGCATCTGCCGGTCGAGGTGGTCATCACGCCGACGGTTCGCGAGGATGACGGGCTGGCATGCGCATCGCGCAACCGATACCTCTCGCCGGAGGAACGCCGCGCGGCTCCGGTGCTCTTCAGGTCAATCCGTATCGCGGAGGAGATGTTCGCCGACGGTGAGCGGAGCACGAGCAGGCTGCTCAAGGCGATGAGGAAGGAGCTCGAAGGCGAACCGCTGGCGCGGATCGATTACCTGGCAATCACCGATACCGAGAAGCTCGAGGAGGTCGATGACCTCTCAGACCGGCCCGGACTCGTCTCAGCGGCGGCTTACTTCGGGAATACGAGGTTGATTGATAACGTCATTCTCAGCGAGAACCGGTTCAAATCGAAGACCGGCCGGCTGAAGCTGGGGTGAGGTGCGCAGGCGACCTCAGGTGCGCAGGCGCCCCGCCTGCGTTACTCATTCGCAGGCGGGGCGCTTGCGTTACTAATTCGCAGGCGGGGCGCTTGCGTTACTAATTCGCAGGCGGGGCGCTTGCGTTACT
>CALBSU010000265.1 GCA_937967285.1 uncultured Acidobacteriota bacterium | reverse complement strand
AGCTTTCACTCTTTCAGCACTGCTGAATAGCGGGTTATTTAGTCTAAACTCGAATTTCTACTTTCTACTTTCTACTTTCTTCCTGATGTTGGAATCGATCGCCGCGTCGCTTGTCTCCGATGGCAGGCCATTGATCAGGTGCCAGCGTTCGAGGTGTTCGATGGAGCCGCCGGCAGGGATGCGTTCGAGCGGGCCGAGCGATTCGACCTCGAGGAAATCGCGGTTGGTGAAAGTTTCGAAGTTGCTGCCGCCGTCGGCATAGATCGCGCCTTCCCGATAATCGATCTGTTTGACGAAGAGCGTCCCGCCGTTGAGATATCCGATCCAGCCCATTTTGTGAGCCAGTCCGAGTTTGGTCGGTTTGCGGGCGTTACGGTCCTGCGTCAGCGTGATGTAGCGCGTCCCGAAACGCCAGCGGGGATCGGCCAGGTCCGTGAAGGGCCAGACGATGAGAGTCTGATTCGCCGCGAAGCCTCTGTAATCGGGCTTCTCGCCGGGTTCGAGAGATCCCGGATGCGAGATCTTCTCCGGCAGAGGGATGATCGCCGTGCCGCCGGGCGCCATGACCGAAAGCGCCCACGGAGCCAGTTCGACATCCCACAGGTTCTGGTTCTTCAACCGGTGAACGAGCGTGACGCCCGTGCCTTCCTCGTTGAGGGTCAGATCGATCTCCTTCTGAATGCCGGTGATCGATTCGACCGGCTGGATGAGGCGGATCGAATTATCGCTCAGCTTTTCGAAGAGGATCGGCGTGTTGTCCAGAGCGTAGGTTCTCCTGACGTCCTCCGGCGCATGCCACAAGCGATGGCCGCCGCGAATCTGCCAGCTCGCCTCGCCCGATTTACCGATCTGATCGTCGAACTCCTTGAAGACGTTGGGGCCTCCGACGTATCCGTAGCGGATGATGCGCGGACCGACGTCGAGCGTCGCGACGAGATCGACCGTTCCGTTCGAGAGTTTCAGATTGTGCTTCCAGCCTCTGTATTCGGTCTGGTGTATCGTCACCTTCATTCCGTTACCCATGGTAATGCCTGTTGACAGCACAGACGACGCCGTAATCAATATGGACATCAGGATGGTCCACCGAAGATGGTTTCCGGACATTGGTTGCCCTCCCGACAAGTTGAAGTGGATTGTTCAGACTGCATGGTGAATATAACGGCAGAAAGCCGGCTCAGGCAATGATCATGGTCTGATCCTGCCCGAGCCGGCCTGAAAGCGTATCCGGCTGTCTCAATCGATTGCGGCGACCTGCATTGCCAGCCCCGGACCGATGCGGCAATGACCGGACGTTCCGCTGAGAAAGATACCGGCTTTCCTGCGCTGGTCGAGAGCGAAGAGATCGTTGAGTTCCGTGCCGCGGACCGCCTCTCCGAGGTCCCTCCGCGTCGACATCGCGAATCCGTCGGTCTCGCCCCGCAGCAGATTGCCGTGCGTGGCGCGCATCTCGGCGAAGACGCTCAGGAACGGGCTGCCGAGCAGCCAGCCGTCCTCGTAGCTGACGATGACGTCGGCGCGATTTTCGATGTAGCGGTTGAAGCCGTTGAAGATCCGGCGGAGCGGATCGGCGTAGCGGTGCGAGCGCGTCGCGCGCCACCAGTCATCTTCCGAAGCGAAGCCGTCGGCGTCGAGTTCTCCGCGGCTGCGCATCCCGCCGATCAGCGGCTGCAGGCCGAGCGGGTCGCCGCCGAGATCCTCGTATGCGTAATGGTTGTCGCGGCGATGTATCTGCGCCCGGCCTTTCTCGCTGATCAGCCGGATGACGTCGGGCCGATGCGGATAGAGCGCGAAATCGACGCCCTCGACGGTCGAGCAGACGGCGGCCAGGCTGGCGCGGTTCTGCGGCGCGGTGAAAAGTTCCGTCGAGCCGACGAGCCCGTATTTCGGAATCACCACGCTCTGATCATCGGTCAGGGTCTTAACGGCTTTGAAGCCCGCCTTTTCGATCGCGTCGTTGAGTTCCACCTGTCGATATTCGTCGAAGCGGTTGCCGTGATCTGAGAACATCTCGACCTCGAGCGTGCCGCCCGACTCTGCGATCATCTCCTCGATCGTCCGGTCGACGGTGCGCAGAAACGACTTGAGCGGCCATTCGCCGCCGAGGTGAGCGAGCGAATCGGTCTCGCCGATATAGCCGACGAAAAACTGCGC
>CALBSU010000264.1 GCA_937967285.1 uncultured Acidobacteriota bacterium | reverse complement strand
CAGATTATCGGTCGTCAGCCGTCCCTGATCGATGCGGAAATCGGTTTTAAGGCTGCTGAAGGCGGTTCCGGCGCCGCCGGTCGGCAGGCCGGCGAAGCGCCCGAAGATCTCGACCTGTTTCATGAGGTCGAAGCTGGTGATCTTGCCGTTGCTGATGGCGATGTTGCCGTTTCCGGAAAGAGATTTGAGCAATTGATCGGCCCCCTCGCCGCGGCCGCGCAGGTTGAACCTGCCGCTGGTCGTGCCGTAGGCGACGCTCTTCGATCCCATCAGAGCGGTCACGAACTGATTGAGGTCGACGGCGCTCACCTGGCCGTTGAGCGCGAAATCGGGAACCTGCGATTTGAGGTCGATCCGGGCGCTGCCCTGGTATCCGCCGCTGTACATCCTGAAATTGAGCGGATCGAGCCGCAGGATCTGATCTTTGAGATCGACATGGGTCCGCAGGTCGCTGAGGGCCAGGCCGTCGACGATGACTCTGCCGATGGAGAGCTGTCCGTCCGCCGTCAGATCGGTCCCCGCAGCCGGAGCGGCGGCCGAAACCGACGGGAGGATCGAAAATGAGGGCTTCGGCTGTTCTGTCGAGGCGAGCATTCCCTGAACCTCTGGGACGCTCAACTGATCGACGTTGAGATCGAAGGCGGCGTTCGGCCGGGAGAAGTTTTTGATCTCGACCCATCCGGCGGCCTTGCTGCTGCCGAGGCGGGCGCTCAGATTGTCGATACGCGCGCTCTCTCCGGTGAACTTGAGATCGGCGTTTGAGATCTCGATCGGTTTCTTCAGCTGCGGGGTTTCGAGTTTGGCGTTGCTCACCTTGCCGCTGCCGTTGATGGCCAGGGTCGTCGTCTCTCCGCCGAATGCGGCATCGATCGCGGCCCTGAGCGTGGCGGCGCCTGTCCCGCGGATGCCGGATCTGACGCCGAAGGATTCGGCGATTCTGATCAGATCCTCGATCAGAGCATTGCTGGTCGCGACATCTACGCGGGCGCGAGGCTGTCTGGTGTAATCGGCAATGCTGAGCGACGAGACTTCGACGGCCGTCCGCTGTCCGAGCGTGGTCCGGAACGGCGTGGCGACGATCTTCGAGGGATCGAAGGCGACCTTGAGGTTCGAGACCTCGATCGCCTGCGGCAGCCCCTCGGTCTGGAATCTGAGGTCGCTGACATCGATTCGCCCATTGAGCGCGGGAGCCGACGCCGCGCCTGAGACTGCCAGGTCGATCGTAGCCAGGCCTGAAGCGGTGGTCCCCTTCGGCGGTCCGAAACCGAAGGCATAGGCCGATTCGAGCAGCCCGTCGAGGGCGGCACGGTCCGCGCGGACCTTGAGGTTCAGCACGGGACTCGTCAGCAGTCGGTCGATCGTACCGGTCAGTCCGGCGCTGGTCCTGCCGATCGAGACATCGCCGCGATCGAGCTTGAGCGAATAATCGTCATCCCCGGCACCCGCGGGGCGGATGGTTTTGAGATCCAGCTTGAGATCCGCCTCGATCGGATCCTTCGACGGCTCAGCGCCCGCGACCAGCCTCAGTTTTTCGGCCAGGATGTCGCCCTCCGCCGACAGTGTTTCGGCCAGACTGCCCCGGACACGAATATCGGTCGTCAGCAGCCCGCTGCGGGGCGATTTCAATCCGGCCAGTTGTTCGAGGCTGGATATCTCGACCTGATTCATCGAGATTCGTGCATCGAGCGGAGTCTTCGCCGCGACTGACGAATCGATCGGCCCGGCCGTTCCAGCCATCTTCAACTGGCCTCCTGCCTGGCCCGGCATGGTGATGGCGACGGAAAAATCGAAAGCGGACTTCGAGGAGAAATCATCGAGCAGGATGTTGACCCCGGTGTAACTGCTCTCGGTCTGCGGCGTGGCGGAGCGATCGATGATCGTGAAGCGTCCGTTGTCGACTTTCAGATCGAACGGCGCCATCTCTCCACCGTCCGCGGGCTCCCTGAGCGGTTTGAGCGTAGACCAGTTCCAGCCGCCCGCTTTGTCTTTGATCAGCGCGATCTCGGGCTCGATCAGTTCGATGCCGCCGACCTCAGGTTTTCCTTTGAGCAGCGACATCAGGCCGATCTGCAATCTGATCGATTTCGCCCTGATGAAATCGCCTTTTGCGTATTCGGGATTCTCGCCGATTGCCGCCTGCTCGACTCCGACGCGCATCGAGGGAAAGATCCTCAACGAGAGGTCTCCCAGGCTCACCTTGCGGCCCAGACGATCCTCGAGTTGCGCGACGATCTGACCGCGATATGTGTTGATATCGATCAGATACGGGATCAGCAGCAGGACGACAATGATCAGCCCGATCACTCCCGATAAAATGAGCGACGGCTTGAACCATCGGGATGCGCGAAATGTCTGCCAGTTTGATTTGATCAAGGGAAGGTCCTCGGGGGAGGTTCAAAGGTTGATGATCAATCAATATGAGTGGATAAAACCGCACACCCATGAGACGCCATTTGGAGAAAATCATCAAGGCTGAATGCAGTATTTCGATCGGCACCTCACGGAAATCACCGGGTGACCGGAAGCCTGCGTTTCAGAAATTCGACGATCCACCCGGCGACGAGGCCCGAATCGGCGGCCTGATCGATACGCGCCAGAGCCTCGGCGGCGCGTTCCCTGCCGATCCTCTCGACACGGTCCTCGATCAGCGCCCTGACATATTCTTTACCGAATTCCGGATGGGCCTGGATGCCGAGCATGGTCCGGCCGACCTCGAACATGGCAAACGGGCAATGATCGCTGACGGCGAGCGGAACGGCATCAGGCGGGAGTTCGACGACCTGATCCTGATGCATGTACTGAAGGATGACCGACGCCTGGAACGGCGTCATCCATTCTTCCCTGCGACTGATCTCGACCGGGTGAAGGCCGACTCCCCAGCCCTGATCCGCCTTGCGGACGCGCCCTCCGAGCGCCTCTGCCATCATCTGATGACCGAAACAGATGCCGATGAAAGGCGTCCCGGCGGCTCGAACCGATCGGATGAATTCGCCGAAAGTCCTCAGCCAGGGAACGTCGTCATAGACGGAGAGCCGCGATCCGGTCGTCATGAACGCATCGCAGGAATCGGGCCCCGCCGGCCAGTGGTCGTTCGCGATATCGTACGGCGCCAGCTCGACCTGACCTGAAAACCGATCGAAGAGCCGCGTGAACATCTCGGGATAATCGCCCTCGATGCGGCGGAACTTCTCAGCCACGCGATCGCAGAGCAGCAGGCCGATTCTGATCGTCACAGCGAGAGCCTCAGATGAAACGACTTCGGGCGGACGAAGGCGTCGAACCCGAATTTCGAGAGCGTGCAGCCTCGCCCCGAATCCCTGACCCCGGTCCAGGCGAGCGCGGGATCGAGGTAATCGCAGCGGTTCATGTATACGGTGCCGGTTTCGATCCGGTCGGCGATCGAGAGCGCAGCATCCTGATCGGCCGTCCAGACCGAGGCGGTCAGCCCGTACCGGCTGTCGTTCATCATGCGGATCGCCTCTTCGTCGGAAGCGACAGGCATGATCCCGACCACCGGACCGAAGGTCTCCTCGCGCATGATCGCCATTTCATGATCGACGTTGACCAGCACCTGCGGCGCCAGATAGGGCGTGCCGGTCCGGTCCGCCTTGAATTCCGACGGGTCGATCAGAGTCTGGGCTCCCCGGTGAACAGCTTCGCGGATCTGGTCGCGGACCTTGTCGGCGGCATCAGTCCGGACCATCGGCCCGAGAGTCGTCCGCGGGTCGAGCGGATCGCCGAGCACGTACTTGCGAGTCAGCTCGACGAACGCCTCGACGAAAGGATCGTATATTTCCCGCGCGACATAGATCCGCTCGACGGCGCAGCACGACTGGCCGGAGTTGAACATCGCGCCGTCGACGAGGTTCTCGACAGTCTGATCGAGCGGCGCGTCGGCGCGGACGTATGCCGGGTCCTTGCCGCCCAGCTCGAGCCCGGTGGCGATGAACCGCTCGGCGGCCGCGCGCTGCACGGCATGGCCTCCTTCGACCGATCCGGTGAAGGCCACGAATCCGATCCTCGGATCGCGGATCACCTCAGCCACCTGGTCGTGATCGATATGCAGGAACTGAAAAACTCCCTCGGGCAGGCCCGCCGCCGCGAATGCCTCGGCGTATCTTTCGGCGACCAGCGGCGTCTGCGGAGCCATCTTGAGAATGACGCTGTTGCCGGCCAGCAGCGCCGGAACGACCGCATTGACCGAAGCCAGCCAGGGATAGTTCCACGGCGCCAGCACCAGCACCGTCCCGACCGGCTCTCGCCGGATCAGACGACGGAAATTCTCTTTCGGCTCGATCTCGACATCGGCCAGCTCGCCGGCCGCCAGATCGCACATGTAATTGATGCGCTCCTGAAAACCGCGCCTGATCTCGAATGGACTGTATGCGACGGGACGCCCCATCTGCATGGTCAGCTCGTGCCCCAGCTGGTCGGCCCGCGCGAGGCACCATTCGAGCATCTTCCGGCAAACGGCGGCTCGATCCTCGACCTTCGCCGCGCGCCAGCCTTGCTGAGCCATCCGCGCGCTATGCAGCGCCGCGTCGATCCGCGCATCGTCCGCCAGCGGCCGTTCGAGGTAGATCGATCCGTCGATCGGCGTGATCGTCAATTGAATTCTGTCTATCATGACTTCTATTCCGGTGTGACATAGGCCGCCGTGATTCCCCCGTCGACCAGAAATTCCGTGCCCGTGACATACGAGGATTCATCAGAGGCGAGGTAGAGAGCGGCCTGCGCGATCTCCTTCGCCTCGCCGAATCGGCCCATCGGGATATGGACCAGCCGGCGCTGGCGCTTCTCCTCTGTGTTGAGATAGCTCATCAGCAGTTCGGTCCGCAGCGGTCCGGGGCAGAGCGCGTTGACGCGGATGTTCTCGCGGGCGTGGATGACCGCCAGTTCGCGCGTCATCGAGAGCACTGCTCCCTTGCTTGCGGTGTAGGCGATCTGAGGCGTCGCCGCGCCGAGAACCGCCACGAACGAGGCCGTGTTGATGATCGATCCGCCGCCCGCCCTTTTCAGCGCCGGGATCCCGTACTTGCAGCCCAGAAAGACGCCCTTCGCGTTGATATCCATCGTCAGGTTCCAGATCGACTCTTCGGTCGTCATGGCGTTGTCGTCCTCGTGATGCATGATCCCTGCATTGTTGAAGAGGATATCGAGCCGGCCGAACTCCGATTCGGCGAAGAGGACCATCCCCTCGCAGTCGCCGGCCCGCGAAACATCCGCATGAAAATAGGACGCCCGACCGCCGGCCTCGCGGACCATCGCGACGGTTTCGTTGCCGGCCGCGTCGCGAACATCCGTCACGACCACCGCCGCCCCCTCGCCCGCAAAGAGCAGGGCCGATTCACGCCCGATCCCGCTGCCGGCCCCTGTAATCAATGCAACTTTGTTTTGTAGTCTCATAACTCGCATGGAGTACCGCATTCAGGCGGGTTCTACTTCTCGTTAAGCTGCGTTCAATTGTTGAAGAACCCGCCTGAAGGCGGTACTCCGATCAAATCCTTTCAAAATATCGTTTCCGTTCCCAGTCGGTGACGGCCGAATTATAGGCCGCCTCCTCTGTCCGGTAGAAATGAGTGTAATGTTCGACCACATCGTCGCCGAAGACGCGTCTCGCGAACTGGCTCGATGCGAAATTGTCTGTCGCCTGTCCGAGCGTGTACGGAACGCGCGGCAGATGACGTGCGGCGTAGATGTCGCCCTCGAAGCACGCCGGCGGTTCGATGCGGTTGGCGATGCCGTCGAGTCCCGAAGCGAGCGAGGCTGCGAAGGCCAGGTACGGATTGCAGTCCGCGCCCGGGATGCGGCACTCGATCCGCAGACTGGATTCCCGGCCGACGACGCGAAAGCCTCCCGTCCGGTTGTCATAGCTCCACGCGAGCCGCGTCGGCGCCCACGAACCGTCGACGAATCGCTTGTACGAATTGACCGTCGGAGCATAGAAGACCATGACTTCCGGGACGTGCGCCATCCATCCGCCCAGAAACCAGCGGAAGATATCGGTGCACCTGACCGGCCCGAACTCGTCCTCGCCGGCGAAAGCATTGACGTCGTCCCGCCACAAACTGAGATGAATGTGACAGCTCGAGCCCGCGCGGTCCGCGGCGAATTTGGCCATGAAGGTGACGCTCACCCCCATCTGATCGGCGACCTCCTTGAGGCATTGCTTGTAGACGACATGCCGGTCGGCCATCTCCAGCGCGCCCGAATAGCGGACATTCAGCTCGTGCTGGCCGAGTCCCCACTCGCCCTTCGAGTTTTCGACCGGGACGCCTGAATTCCTGAGATGCCTGCGGACCGCGGCGGTGTATGGTTCGGTCCGCGCCCCCTGCAGAAGCTGATAGTCCTCGAGATACCAGCCGGCCGGCGTCAGCCCGGCATAGCCCGTCGAATTCGCCTCACGGTAGCTGTTCTCGAAGAGATAATATTCCAGTTCGGACGCGGCGAAGACCGAGTAGCCCGACTCGTCCGCGGCATCGAGCTGGCGGCGCAGGATCGAGCGCGGCGCCACGCTGACCGGAGAGTGGCTCTTCTCGTCCTCGATATCGCAGAGCACCATTGCCGTTCCATCCAGCCAGCTTGCGACACGCAGAGTCTGCAGATCCGGCACCAGGTGAAAATCGCCGTACCCCAGCTCCCAGTTGGCGTACCGGTAACCGGGCACCGGCTCCATCTCCATGTCTGTCGTCAGCAGATAATCGCAGCCGTGCGTACCGTGAGCCACGACATCCTCGATGAACATCTCGGCGTCATACCGCTTGCCGGCGAGACGCCCGTAATGGTCGGTGAATCCGACGACGACTGTGTGAATCAGCTCCTGCGAAACCAGCTCGCGCAGGCTCTCGAGACTCAGCATCCCACGGAGTCCGCTCCCGTTCATTGAATACTCCCTTCCGCCCAGGCCGGGCCCTTGAACCTTCTGCGTTCCGAGACGGCATACCAGAGAGCCAGTATCGCCGTCACGCCGAGGATCGACTTGCCGGTGAACATCCCGTCCGGCAGGCTCAGAATGACGCTCAGAAAGATCACCCACAGGATGGCGACCACGTTGAGCGCCGGACCGAACCGGCCCAGATGCCACGGTCCCCGCTCGATCTCGCGCGCGGTTCCGCGCGCGCGCCAGGCCAGCCAGACCGGCAGAATGTACGAAATGTAGAGGCCGATCGTGCTGATCGATGTCACCACCGCGTAGGCACGGCTGTAGACCGCGCCCAGAAAGGCCGCCGTCACGCAGAGCCAGATCGCCGGCACCGGAGTCGAATGGCTGCGGCTGACGTGCTTCCAGACGTGCGAGAACGGCATCCCCTCGTCGCGCGCGAAGGCCCAGATGACGCGCGAACTCCACGTCACCGCCGAGAGCCCGCAGAACCACATCGCCATCGCCGCCAGTCCCGAAAAGACGGCTCCCGCCCTCTCGCCCAGCGCTCCCGTCAGGATGGCCACGACAGCCGGGACGGAATTTCCGCTCGCATCCTTCGCATCGAGAACCGACGGGATGTCGCTGATCGCCAGAGTCAGCGCTATTAATAGAAGATATCCGACGACGCTCGAAACGACCACCGCCATGACCATTCCCCACGGCGCCCTCCGCCGCGGATCGACCGTCTCCTCCGAGACGCTGGCCGACGCGTCGTATCCGGTGAAGGTCCACATCGCCTGCAGCAGCCCGATGATGAACGCTCCCCAGTACGGCCATCCCGATTCGTTGAACGTCACCCGCTCGAAGAAGAACCCGACCGGCTGTTTCGGCGCAAACAGCAGCAGCGCTCCGACGATCAGGATCACTCCGACGATGTGCACCGTCACGCTGAAATCGTTGAGCCACGCCACCAGCCTGATCCCGTAATGGTTGATCGCCGCATGCGATGCCAGCACCGCGGCATAGACGATCAGAATGTTGCCCGTCGTCGATTCAAGCCCGATCAGCGGCGTGATGAAGAACGCGCAACCGTAGTCGATACCGGCGATCGCGGCGATCTGGCCGATGATGTTGAACCACGCCGTGAACCACCCCCACCCCTTGCCTCCAAGCCGGCACGACCAGTGGTAGATCGATCCGGAAGTCGGCAGCGACGAGGCCAGCTCCGCCATGCTCAGAACTACGGTCAGCGTGAAGAACGTGACCAGCGGCCAGCCGAAAGCCATCTCGGCCGGCCCGCCCATCCGCAGCCCGTGACCGTAGAGCGTCACCGCCCCGGTGAGAATCGAGATGATCGAAAACGAGATGGCGAAATTCGAAAATCCGCCCATCGTCCGAAAGAGCTCCTGCGCATATCCCAGCCGCCCCAGCTCGTGCGCATCCTCCTGCGCGGTATGCCTGCGTTCGTCTGTCATTGCCTCCTCACATGAAGTTGCCAGTCTTAATTAAAGTTTCCAGTTGCCAGTTTCCAGTTTCCAGTTGGTATCCCGAAATCTGTATCTATTTCATGTTTATATAAAAGATCGATGGAACCGCGTCCCTTCAAATTATGACTGGAAACTGGCAACTGGAAACTGGAAACTTTAATTAAGACTGGAAACTTCTTCCATATCCGGATTACTTTTTAACAAACAGATTCCGTCCCTCGGCCTTCGGCAGTTCGAAATCCATCAGCGCGGCCAGAGTCGGAGCGATATCGCGCATGTCGATCCGCCCGAGGTTTCTGCCGCTCGGGATCCCCGGGCCGGCGATGAAGAATGACGCATCCATCTCTCTGACGGTCGGAAGATAACCGTGCGTTCCTCCGGGTTTGCCTTTCCGGGAAACCGGCCCGGTCAGCGC
>CALBSU010000263.1 GCA_937967285.1 uncultured Acidobacteriota bacterium | reverse complement strand
CGCATCGGGATTGAACTTGTTGTTGGTCGAGTTGTCGAAGTGGGCCGTGCATTCGATCTTTGTGCCGGCAGGAAGCGCGACGGGAACTCTGGGGACGTAGTAGGTCTGCCAGTTGAAGTCGTAGCGCGGCACGCTGAGAAGGACTTTGCTCGATCCGTCGGGGAAGACCGCCTTCACCTCGAAGTCCTTGCCGCGCAGGTGCATGTGCGGCATGAGGCTGACGATGTGCGCGCCCTCCTTGAAGGTGTATGCGGATTTCACTTCGTGATTGTCGGCGCCGGCAGGAATGACGAATCCCGTGTTGAGAACCGGACGGGTGAAGACCTGATGTTTCGGCGGTTCCTTGGCGTACCTGAGGCCGATCGTCGTGACGTCCCTGGTCGCCGTGCCGTTGGGAGTGTAGTGCATCTGAAACATGAGCTTCGATCCGGCCGGGACCTTCTTGGCGTAACCGGCGGGGAAGCGGGTCGGCTGTTCGCCGGGCGCGAATCCAGCCAGCAGGTTGCCCTCGGTGCGTGCCTTGTTGTTCGGCTCCTGGATGAAGACGATGACGTGGTGAACGGCGGCGCGTCCCGTGCTGCGGATCTCCGCGGCCGTAACCCACATGTCCTCAGTGAAATTGGTCGGTACCGTCAGATACTGATATTTGACGACGCCCTCGGCCGGAACCGACTGCTCGGGAATCGAGAAGGTCTGATCAGGCTGACCGATGCTCCAGCCCTCGACGAAGGTCGGGGCTTTCGGCATATCCTTCGGATTGCCTTCCCTGGCGCCACCGTCAACCCATGCGGTGATAGTGTCGATCTCGGCCTGAGTCAGCCTTCGATCGTTGATGAAGTCGCCGTGTTTCGGATCGGCATGCCACGGCGGCATCTCGCGGCTGATCACTTTCTCGCGGATCGATTTAGCCCACGGCCTGATCTCCTTGTATGACATGACCGAGAACGGCGCCACTTCACCCGCGCGATGGCATTCCGAGCAGGTCCTGTAAAAGATCGGCGCCACGTCCTTCGAGAACGTGACATCTTTGGCCGCGCTTTTCGGCCCGTTGGCCTCTCCGGTCCGCAGACCGAAGAGGCAGCAGGCGAAAGCCATGACTATCATTGCGCTGAAGATACTTCTTCTCATCTCGATTTCATCTCCCTGAGGGTTAATTGCCGGAACCGTTCATACCGGCGGCGGCCGGCTTCGGTCCCTGGTCGTCTACCGTGTATTCGATGAATCCGATCATCATCTCATCGTAGGTCGGGTCTCCCCATCTGACCGCCTTGTCGGGCGCCGGATTGAATTTGTTCTTCGCGGAGTTATCGAAGAGCGTGGAGACCAGGAACTTCGTGCCTTTGGGGATCGCCTTCGGCTCGCTGAGCATGTAGGTCGTCTGCCAGGCGAAATCGTAGGTCGGAACGTCGAGCAGCAGCTCGCGCCGTCCGTCCGGATAGAAGGCTTCGATCCTCTGCGCCTTGCCGCGGACGTGCATGTGCGGAGTCAGCGAGAGGATGTGGATGTTCCTGTCGGTGGTCCAGCAGGCCGATACCTTCTGGTTGTCGACTCCCGGCTCGAGTTTCAGGAACGGATTCGAAACTCCGGCCATGTAGACCTCTTTTTTGACCGGTCCCTTCGCGAAGATGAGTCCGACGCTCGATCTGTCCTTCTGAACGCTGCCGGCGACCTTCGAGTAATGCATCTGGAAGATGATCGACGATCCGGCCGGAATACGTTTGACGATGCCGGGTTCCCAGGGCTGGACGATGTTGCCGGGAGCGTAGCCGACCAGCCAGTTGTTGTCGTTGCCGCCGCCTTCGCCGGAGACGCGCCGTTTGCGGTACTCCTCGGGCGGGATCGAACATCCGTCGTTGTAGGCCGGAGCGTCGGGCTTGGTCCGACGCAGGAACCCGTCATTGTACTGAATTGAATTCTTTTCGGCTTCGGCGCGCAGGCGAGCGATCTCCTCGCGGCTCAGCTTCGGCCGGTCGGGATTGTTCTTCGCCGGCGGTTTGATGAAGGCGATTATGTGGTGAACTATCTGACGGTTTCCCGGACGCGCCTCGACCGCCTGAACATACTTGTCCTCGGTGAAGTTGGTGGGGATCTCGAAGTACTGGTACTCGTCCGGACCGGAGGCCTCGAGCGTGAACTCTTCAGGCATGCTCAGGACCAGGTCCGGCTTGCCGATCATCCATCCCTCGGTGAATTTCGGGGGGGCGGGAAGGTCCTTCGGATTGCCTTCCTTCGCGCCGCTGTCGACCCAGGCGACGATCGTGTCGATCTGTTTCTGGCTCAGCCGCGGATCGTTGGAGAACTGCCCCGGGGCCGAAGCGGCGTCCCAGTGTGGCATCTGTCTCCGGGCCACCTTCTCGCGGATCGATTTCGCCCACGGACGCGCATCCTTGTACGTCAGCAGCGACATCGGCGCCGCCTCGCCCGGCCGGTGGCACTCGGCGCAGCTCTTGTAGAGGATCGGAGCCACGTCC
>CALBSU010000262.1 GCA_937967285.1 uncultured Acidobacteriota bacterium | reverse complement strand
TCAACTGCGCTGACTGGCGGCCGTTCCAGGAGTTGATCTCGGGGCGGGCCAGCAGACTGACGCGGCCGGCGGCTTCGAGAGCTTCCCGGTTATCGACGGCGTTCCACCAGAGGGCGTCGACGGTTCCGCGGTCGGAAGCGAGCTGCAGTTTGAGGTGCCTCTCCTTAAGAACGACGATTCGGGCGACGGGCAGATCGCGGAGCAGAAAGAGCGGCGACGGATTGCCTATGCCGTGCGGTTCCAGGCGCTGGAGTTCGCGGATCAGCGCGATCGTCAGATCGCTCAGCGGGAGTTCGGCATCGGCGGTCAGAGAGCGCCCGAGGTCCTCCGCTGTAAGGATCTCGCCGGCGTAGCGGTCGAGCCGCCAACGCATCTCGTCCATCTTTTCGGCCGGCAGAGTGAATCCTGCGGCCATTGGGTGTCCGCCGTACTTGACGAGAATATCCGAAATGGAGTCGAGCGCTTCGACCAGGTGGAAGCCGCTGATCGACCGGGCGCTGCCGTGGGCGATTCCCTCCTCGTCTACCGAGGCGATGAAGGTCGGCCGGCCGGTCAACTCGACGATCTTTGAGCAGGCGATGCCGACGACGCCGCGGTGGAATCCGTCGCGGTCGGAGCCGTGGAAGACCATGACGTTTTCGAGGGACTCGCGCGCCTCGACCTGTTTTTTGAGCTGCTCGAAGAGCGAGTTCTGGATCTGCTGCCGTTCGGAATTGAGTTCATCGAGTTTGAGCGCCAGTTCCGAGGCCTCTTCGTCGGTCGGCGCCTCGAAGAGGCGGAGGACGGAACCGGCGTGAGCGATGCGGCCGGCGGCGTTGATGCGCGGGCCGATCTTGAAGCCGATGTCGTAAGTGGTGACGGGATCGCCGACCTGGGCCAGTTTGAGCAGGGCGCGGAGGCCCGGATTGCTGCTCCGTTGAGCCAGGGCGCGCAGTCCGTGGGCGACGATGGCGCGGTTCTCGGCTTCGGCCAGATCGACCATATCGGCGACGGTGCCGATGGCGGTCAGTTTGGCGAGCGATTCGATGATGGCGTTGCGCTTGGGATGCTCGGCGAGCAGGGCCTCGGCCAGTTTGAGCGAGACGCCGCAGGCGGCGAGATGTTTGTTCGGATAACCTTCGCCGGACGAGCCTTTCGGGCAGAGCACGGCGTAGGCTTCGGCCGGAACATCCTCTCCGTCCGGCAGGTGGTGGTCGCAGATGATCAGATCGATGCCGAGGCTGCGGGCGAGCTGGGCTTCGCGGTGCGATTTGATGCCGATATCGGCGGTCAGGATCAGGGAAAAACCGTCTGCCGCCGCCTTCTCGACGATGCTGGTCGACAGACCATAACCTTCGGTGAACCGGTCCGGGATATAGCATTCGACGTTGCCGTCGGCGCCGAGCAGTCGCAGGGTCTGGGAGAGAATGACGCTGGACGTGGTCCCGTCGACATCGAAATCGGTGACGACCAGAATTCGCTGCCGTTCGGCGATCGCCCGCTTGAGCCGCTCGACGGCAAGCTCCATGTCCCTCAACATCCCGGGAGGATGCAGGTTCGTGTGGAAATCCGGCTCGAGAAATGACCGGATGCCGGCCGGCTCGGACAGGCCGCGATTGACCAGGCAGCGGATGACGACCTCTGGCAGGCCGGTCGCCGCGGTCAGACTCTCAACCTGCGAGTAATCCGCCTGACGCAGATTCCAGCGTGCTCCCGTTATCCCGCGCATAACTGGTGAGGATTGCATTACGTATCCTTATTAATATGCATGTTTATATGTGAAACGCCACGAAGTATGCCCGATAAGATCTTAAATCGCAAAGATTATGGAGTGCGGCGCGTGTACGCGCCGATTTCTTCCTCCATAATCAAAATAATTCGTAAGTTATTGATAATAAAGCGGAGCCTGCCGGCTCCGCACTCCGAAAAAAGAAAAATTGGAACAGTAATTAAATACAGGCGTTTAAGCGGGTGTGTGTAGTTTGTGTGAGGTGATCAGCCACGTCGAGCGAGGTGAGGTCACCTCGATTTTTTTGATCGACCTCGAGCACTGCACTCCAGACCCCTCACCGCTGTGTACCGACCTGCACTTGTGGTATAGTCACTGATTGTGGCGAAGCCCCGGCCTCTGTTCCTGCGATAAGAAAGAGAAAGACTCAGGCAAATCAGGATATGAAATCGATAACCAATCTATCCGGCAATCCATTCAGAAACAGGCGGTTATTCTGGCTGGCGATGTTGGCGATCTTCGTTGTTGCGACCTATGCGGGTTTGAGCGCGATCGAGAGCAGGACGTCGGCCGAGCGCGAGATGACAGGGTATACGAGTGAGATCAGGATGCTGGAGACACAGCTGAAGAAGCTGGAGAAGCCGGTCAGGACGACTCAGGCGATCAGTCTCGACGAGAACCGCGAGCTGGTTGCGGCGAGCGATCTGATAGCGCGGCGTGCATTTTCGTGGACGCAACTGCTCAACGACATCGAGCGCAATCTGCCTCCGACGGTGCGAGTGCTGAGGGTGGCGGTGTCGCAGATCACGGCCGAGGAGCGCGACGAGATGGTCGGCGGCGGGCGGATGGGAGCAGCCGAATTGACGCTGGATGTGATCGGCAAGACGAGTCTGGACGTGACATCGATGATCAACCGGTTTCACGAATCGAACCGTTTCAAGGTATCGCCCGTCTCGAAGAAGTCGGTCGAGGGAACGGAAGAGGTCGAATTTTCACTGAAGGTCGAGTATTTCCCGCCGTCGTCGCGGCCGGAACCGGGAAGTCAGGTGGCTTCGGCGGAGGTGAAGCGATGAGTCTGCGGGACCGACTGAAAGTGGATGCGATAAACAAAGGCGCCGGAGGACTGCTGCAGCGGATGCGTCTGAGCCGCGGCGAGACTCTGATTCTGATCGCGGCTGTGGTCTATATCGCAGCGATCGCAATCTATTATCTGTACAGCGTACAGCCGGTCAATTCGGAGCTGGCGACGCTGCAGGAGAAGCGCAACGAACTGCTGGCGCGAAAGAACAAGTATACGATCGAGGTGCAGAAGCGGACCGAGCAGGCATCGAACGCTGAAAAGATAAAAGAGAGCCTGACGCGGTTCGAGGCGTATCTGAAGCCTGACGAGCGCGGGATGACGCAGATCATCAACGAGATCGACAGTCTCGGCAAGAGCCACAAGGTTGTGCTTGGGGATGCGAGTTATCGGATGGCGGATGCGGATGTGCTGGTCGACGAGAACGGCAACCCGATTCCGGAAGCGCGGCTCAAGGACAAGAAGCCGAAGCTCTTCCCCGCCCTGGGGATCGATACCACGGTGATCGGAGACTACTCGAATCTGCGTCGCTTCATCACGGAGCTCGAGCGGAGCCGTCAGTTTCTGATCATCAATTCGCTGGCCTTCCAGGGAGAGGCCGACAAGGTACGAAAAGCTGCGGCCAAAGCGGGTGGAGCCCCGGCGGGCGATCCCAACGCGGTTCCGGTCGAACTGAAGATCGAGTTCGACACCTATTTTCAAAGGCCGGCGAAGTAACGGCGATTATTCAAGCGAGATATGAGTCAGGAAACAGCCAATAACGAAAAAGCCGCCGAGAAACGGAAGAAGATCCTGCTTGGAGCGCTTCTGGCCGTCTTCGTCGTGGTTATCTATTTTCAATTCTTCACCGGAGAAGATGCCGCTCCGGCGCCGCGTCCGGTGACGGTTCAGCAGGCGCCGAGGCAGACCACCCAGAGCGGGACGGCGGCGCGCCCGGCTCAACGCGGCGCTCGGGAACCGGAACGGATCGTAACCCAGCCGCTGGATCTGGCGTCGATGGGCGCGAAGGGATCGGCAGGAGGAGGCACGGGGCGAAATATCTTCGTCTATCCGCCGCCCCCGCCGCCGCCGACTCCGAAGCCGCAGCCGACGCTTCCGCCGCCTCCGCCTCCGCCGATCACGCTTTACTCGGTCAACCCATCTGGAGTGATCGCCAAAACCGGGGACTTCAATCTGACGGTCTTTGGGGATAAAATACCGGCTGACGGCAAGATTTTCCTCGACGGACGGGAGCAGCAGACGAGCATCGTCAGCGCGACCGAGGCGAGAGTGAAGGTGCCGGCCGAAGTCATCAGGCGTGCCGGAAATCTGGGCGTGCAGATCCGCAGCGTGAGCGACGCCAAGATGTTCTCGAACCAGCTATCGCTGAACGTCGCCGAGCCGCCGGCGCCGCCCTACAGGTTCATCGGACTGATCGTCAGCAGCAAGAAGACTGTCGCCGTTCTGAAAGCCATCTCGGGCGAGGACATCTTCAATGTCAGCCGCGGCGATGTGGTCGGAAAGAACTGGCGCGTCGTTAACATCACTCCGCAGCGGATCGAGTTCGAGGATACGAATCTGAAGATCACTCATTCGGTGAACTTTACCGGGGAAAACGGATAAAAAAGTAGAAAGTAGAAAGTAAAAAGTATAAAGAAGTATCCGTTGATCGAACTAATCAACAAAGGTATAAGGCGATGAAAGACAGACTGAAGAAGATGACAGCCCCTGGGATGAGACGGCGGACCGAGCGCGGGTATGCGCTGGCCGGGATGATGGGAGTCATGATCTTCGGCCTGATACTGTTGACGGCGGCGGCGCCGTCGATCAAGTTCGAGACTCAGCGCGAGCGTGAAGAGGAGATGCTCTGGCGCGGGCAGCAGGTGGCCGTTGCGATCGCCAAATATTCGCAGATGCGCGGCGGGCAGTACCCGACGGATCTCAACCAGCTGGTCGAGGGGATCGAAGTCGGACTGAAGAAGGTCCGGCTGCTGAGGCCTTCGGCATTGTGCGATCCGATGGTTCCGTGCAGTCCGGGCGAGTCGAACTGGCGGCCGGTCTTCCCGGGCGATCCGCTGGTCAGGGAACTGCTGGAGGCCTACATCGAAACGCAGCAGCGGAGCAACATGGTTCTGCCGCAGCCGCCCGCGAATCTGGTGCTCTTCGCTCAGATGGCGGGAGGGAAGCTGCCGGGACAGAAGGCCGACACGAAGCTGGACGGCAACATCGGCACGCCGCCTCCGCCCCAGCCCGGGACGGAACCCGGCGGGATACAGCCGACACTGCCGGCGACCGATCCGGATGAGGAAGGCAAGGGCCCGATCATCGGAGTGGTCAGCCGCAAGAGCGAGAGGATGTTCAGGAACTATTTCGGGATCGAGTATTACGATCACACGCTCTTCTTTCCCGGAGTGCCGGTTGTGGCGGGAGGATTCGCCAACCCGCTGATCCTGGGACCGGTGGCCGGCAACAGCGGCCCGAATCCTTGTCCGCGCGGAGGAGTGCTGATCAACGGCAAGTGCTGGGGCGGACTGACTCCGGGCCAGCAGTGCCGCGGCGAGGACGGAAGCATCATCCCCTGTCCTCCGCAATGACCATCTCAGGAGAATTCTGATCACGAGACGCGGATCGAGTCGAGGCTCATCCGCGTTTCTTTTATCAATGAAGAATGGAAGATGAGAGTACTGGTAACGGGCGGAACCGGTTACATCGGCGGAGCGGCGGTCGAGCGACTGCGGGCCGCAGGTCATTCAGTCGTCGAATCCGACGGTGCAGCAGCGGCCGGGCAGGTCTTTCGGGAAAGCCCGATCGACGCGGTGGTTCATCTGGCGGGCTCAGTATCGACTCGCGAGCCGCGCAACTGCTACTCGGAAATTGTCGGTCAGACCATCGGGCTGCTAGATGCCATGCTGGATTCCGGCGTCGGGAAGATGGTCTTTTTGTCATCGGCTTCGGTTTACGGCGCGCCTGAAAAAGTTCCGGTGAGGGAGGAAGCACCCGCTGTTCCGATCAATCCTCACGGAGAGGCGCTGCTCGCGGCCGAGCGCATGCTCCGCTGGTACGATGAATCGTACGGGCTTCGGTATGTCGCATTACGCTGTTTCAATGCGGCCGGAGAAGGAACCGCCGGCCGATTTTCCGAGAATGATCTGATCGCGAATGTTCTGAAAGCCGCGGCGGGTGAAATCGACTGCGTCAGCATCTTCGGCGAGGACTACCCGACGCCGGACGGAACCTGTATTCGCGATTATGTGCACGTCATCGATGTGGCCGAGGCGGTGACGCTCGCGCTCAACGCGGTTGAGAGGGGCAGCGAGACTTACAACGTCGGGTACGGCAGCGGCTATTCGGTGGCGGAAGTGGTAGAGATGGCGCGCCAGGTGACCGGAAAGTGGATTTCGACGGAGGCGGAGCCCCGGCGGCCGGGTGATGCTCCGGCGCTGATCGCCTCGCCCGACAAAATCATGCGCGATCTGGGCTGGAACCCGCGCAACAGCGAACTGGACCGGATCATCGAATCCGCGTGGAGATGGAAGCTGGATCACCACGATTCTAATTGACTGGTATCGCAAAGAAGTTGAATCGCAAAGACCGCGAAGATGGCAAAGATATTGAACCGCAAAGAGGGCAAAGGTATTCAGGGGTAATGAATCCTCGAATAACATCCATTGGACAATAATCCGAACATTAATATGAATGATAAATCTTTGCCCCCTTTGCGGCCTTTGCGGTTCAATATCTTTGCTCCCTTCGCGGTCTTTGCGGTTCAATATCTTTGCGGTCTTTGCGTTTGATAATTCCATGCGGATAATCACGGGACTATACAAAGGACGAAGGCTGAAGACTCTGGAGGGGCTGAAGGTCCGGCCGACTTCGGACCGTCTGCGCGAGACGCTCTTCAACGTCCTGGCGCCCCGGATCGAGGGGACGAATTTTCTCGATCTCTGCGCCGGATCGGGAGCGGTCGGAATCGAAGCGCTATCCCGAGGCGCCGAGAGCGCGACCTTTGTGGAAGCTTCGCGCAAGGCCGCGCAGATAATCCAGGAAAATCTGAGCCATTGCGGGATCGGCGAGGGTGCGACCGTGATCCAGAAGGACGTGCTGGCGGCGCTGAGGTCGCTGGAACAGGATGGAGCGCGTTTCGATCTGGTCTATTTCGATCCGCCGTACGATACTGAACTCTATTCGCCTGTGATCCGTCATCTGGCGCGATCGGGGCTGATCGCGGAAGATGGAGCGCTGATTGTTGAGCATCGTAAGCAGATGCCGCTGGCGCCGAACTTCGGAGATCTGAGGCCATACAGGATGATCCGCCAGGGCGAGTCCTGTCTGACATTCTTCGCGTACGAAGCATCAGGGACGGAGTCAAAGAGCTTCACTGAAGACGACTGAGCGTGATAACATCCGGCTGCCGGCAGGGACGTGAACGTCCGCGTTCCGGCGTGGAGGAATTCTTGATCCGACGGGCAATCTATCCCGGATCGTTCGATCCGCCGACCAACGGGCATCTGGACATCATCGCGCG
>CALBSU010000261.1 GCA_937967285.1 uncultured Acidobacteriota bacterium | reverse complement strand
GCGAGCAGGAAGAGCACCGCCGTCAGCCTGCGCGGAACACCGAGACTGAGCATGATCGGCAGCGCGAGCCCTCCGACCATGATCACCGCGCCGAGTCCGAAGAGCGTCGTGAAGAGCAGCGCGATCGCCGCCATCAGCGTGATCGCCACCGCCAGCGGCCTGTCCCCGCCGAACTCCGCCGCGCGCTTGATGAAACCTTCGGCGATCCCTGTCTGGATCACCACGCGCCCCAGCATCGCACCCGCGAAGACCATCAGATACGCTTCGGCCAGTCGCACCGCGCCGTCCTTTATCACTCCGTCGAGGATCGTCCGCAGCGGAGTCCCCGCCGCCGCCGCGATCAGAATCGCCATCGCCGGCACCGCCAGTATCGCCGGCACCTTCCTCGAAATCATCAGAGCCGCGAATACAATGAAGATCAGAACGATCAGAAATGCTGTCATATCAGGGCAGGTTCGTCGTGTAGTCCAGTTTCTGTTCGATCACCACCTCGAACGTCCGCGACCACGGCAGATGGATCTTCAGCCGGCTCAGACCGTTGACGGTGATCGTCCGCTCGGCGCCGCGATAGATCGCCAGCAGCCGCTTCTCGCCTTTGAAATATTGGTCGAAGAAGGCGACGGTCCGGGCGCGCAGCTTCTCCTCGACCTCGCGATTGACTCGCTCGTAGACTTCCGGAGTCAATTCGTATGTGATCGTTGAGTCTCCGCGCCGCAGGTTCTCGTTGACCTCCGGCCGGACGATGTCGTGATAGAGGTAATCGCCGGCGAACCGGTTGAGCAGGAATTCGAGATGCGCGGCCTCTGCCCGCGCCGCCCGGTCCGGCCTGTCGTTGAGCTTCGTCCGGAAGAAGACCCTCATATTCGCGTGCGGAATGGCCGTCCCCAGAGCATTGCCGGCCGTATTCCACGCCGCGTAACCGGCGAAACGGGTGAAGAGCTTCTCTTTCTTCAGCGCTTCGATGATCCGCTCGTCCGCGCCGCTGCGATGCGGCGGAGGAAAGAGCACATCGGCCAGGGCAATCTGCCGCGTCTCCTTGAGCTCTTTGATCATCTTCCCGAGAAAGATCGAGAACTCCTCGTCGTCCGTCCCCGGCGCATTGACGAAAAGTCGATAGTCCGATTCGTCATACTCGCTGACCGGAATGCCGCCCGCCGCACGGATCTGGCTCTCGACCGTGAACTCGAGCCGATGGTCCTCATACGGCGCAATAATCTCGCGGGATTTTTCGGATGAATAGATGACGGCGACTCTCAGCTTGCGACTGAATTTGTCGAGGACCGCGCGGCTGACCAGCGAAGCCGATCCCTCGTCGGTGCCGTTGTAGATCGGCACCCGCGATTCGAGCCCCGTCTCACTCAGCCGGGCACGAATCGCCGCCTGGTCCTGCCTGTGCAGCCCGAACTCGCGAGCGTCGTCCTGCAAAAAGATCAGCTCGTCGATCGCCTTCTCCCTGACCTGATCGATCATCGCCAGATTGATCCTCAGGTTCCTGCGTCTCGCCGAAAGATAGCCGTCGGTTACAGCCGAACCGAGATCGTCCGAGAGCGCGATCAGTTCGGCCGCCAGCGCAGGGTCGCCGGACTTCGGCGCACGGTCCTTCAATTCGGCCCACCGCGCCAGCTTGTCGTGTGTCCCGCGCGTCCGCGCCGTCGCCGTCGGCGCGACGCGCATGATCACGCTGAAGGCGTAAACCGGCACCTTCGGATATTTCGACTTGAACCACCTGAAAAACCCGAGCCGTTTCGCCGCGTCTTCATAAGTCGTCCGGTCGACTCGCGAGGCGACCAGTCCGCCGAACGCCAGCATGTCGACCGACACGATCAGCGCGTCGACCTTCGAATAGTCCTGCGACCGGAGCCACGATTCGATCGCCGCCGTATCGCCCGGCTCGGTGAAGCGGCCGAGCATCTCCGGCGGAGGCATCGTCACCCTGTGATCCGCCACCTCGCCGATCATCTGCGCGAACTGTCCGACCGCCGG
>CALBSU010000260.1 GCA_937967285.1 uncultured Acidobacteriota bacterium | reverse complement strand
CTGCCGTACGCGGCAGCGCCCGGCGTCAGCGGAGACTGGCCGAAGAACCTCAAATCGTATCTCTACTGCGGAGTGACATCGGTCGTCGATTTCGGCACATATCCTGAAACTTTCGAGCCGATGCGCCGGTTGATCGAAACGGGCACGGTGATCGGTCCCCGGATCAGCCTGGCGGCGAGGATGACGACTCCGGGCGGTCACGGCGCCGAGGGCGGGCGCGGGGATCTTTTCTCACTCGAGGTATCGACAGCCGAGCAGGCCCGCGCAGCTGTCAGGAGCGTGCTTCCCTACCGGCCCGACGTGATCAAAGTCTTCACCGACGGTTGGAGATATGGCGCGGCTCCGGATATGACGAGCATGAACCAGGAGACGCTGAGCGCGCTGGTCGACGAAGCGCACAAAAATGGCCTCGAAGTGCTGACTCACACCGTGACGCTCGAGAAGGCGAAGATCGCCGCGATTGCCGGCGTGGATGTCATCGCTCACGGAATCGGAAACGCTGAGGCAGACGAGTCGCTCATGCGGCTGATGACCGCGAAGGGCGTGGCATATGCGCCGACACTCGCGGTCTATGAGCCGCGCGGACGAGACATTCTGTCACCTCTGCTGTCGGCGGTGCTCGAACCGGCGGTCAGAGGCCGGATCAGGCCGGAACTGACCGATGAAGGCAGCGGAACACCGCGCAACGGCAGGACTTCGGAATCCAGACAGCTCCGCTGGAAGTTTCTTCAGCATAACGTCGCAGCGCTTTCGAAGGGCGGCGTCCTGTTCGCCACCGGGACCGATGCGGGAGTATCAGGCACCTATCACGGATGGGCCACGTTGCGCGAACTGCAACTGCTTGTGGCCGGAGGGCTGACGCCCCTGCAGGCTCTGACGGCGGCAACCGGCAACGCCGCCAGGGCGATCAAGGTCGATGACCAGAGAGGGACGCTCGCCCCGGGCAAACTGGCAGACCTGCTACTCATCGACGGATCTCCGCATATCGACATCAACGAGATCAGCAGGATCAGCCGCGTCTTCCTCGGTGGTCACGAAATCGACAGAGCGAAGCTGGCTGCGGACATCGCCGCGCCGGAACCGACGGCGATTCCGGCCGTTGCGGTCGGCGAGTTGATCGACGATTTCGAATCCCCGCGAAGCCGGCTTGATACGCTGTGGGTCAACTCGACAGATGCCGGCGTCGATCATTCGGCGATGCTCTACGGACGAGTTCTGCGCGAGAAGGATAATCACGCGCTCTCGATGGTCGGCCGGTTGAGCGACAAGGAATCTCCGTTCATTCGCGCCGTCCTCCCGCTCAGGCGCGGAGGCGTCGAACCGGCGGATGCCCGCCGTTACAAAGGAATTGAATTCGACGTCAGGGGAGAAGGAGTTTACAGGCTGATAATCCCGACCGCGTCGATCAGGGACTCGAAGTATTTCCAATCCGAGTTCAGCGCGTCGCCCGGCTGGAAGACTCTCCGCATCGGCTTCGACGATCTCAAACGGATCGACGGCGCGGACCGCGGACCAGCCTGGACCGGCTCAGATCTGCTGAGCATCATCTTCGAAGCCTCGGGCAACCCGGGCAAATACGTTTGGCTTGAAATCGATAATCTGAAATTTCATAAATGAACATAATCGTAGGAGGATGAGATGAGCAAAAACGGACTATATAAAGATCTTGATTCATATATTCGCAGCTCCCGGGCTGAGTTCGAGGACAAGCTCGGTGCGCTGGTTGAAATCCCGAGCGTCAGCAGCGAACCTGAACGCCAGGCGGACATACTCAAATGCGCCGAGGTGGCATCGCAGTATCTGCGGGATGTCGGCGCGACGGCCGCTCCGGTCAAGACGCCCGGCAACCCGGTAGTCTTCGGATCGATCGTCACCGGCAGCAACTACCCTACGGTAACCATCTACAACCACCTGGACGTTCAGCCGGCGGACCCGTCGGAATGGAACAAGGCGCCGTTCACGTTCTACAGGACCGGCGACAGATACGAAGGGCGCGGAACGACCGACGACAAAGGACCCGCGCTGACGGCTTTGATGGCGGTTCGATACGCGCTAGAGCATCAGATCCCCCTCAACTTCAAGTTCATCTGGGAACTCGAGGAAGAGATCGGATCTCCGAATTTCGAGTATTTCGTCAGGAAGAACCGCAAGGAACTGAAATCCGATTCGTTTCTGGTCTCGGATACGATCTGGATTTCGCGCAAGCAGCCGGCGGTGCCATACGGATTGCGGGGGCTTCAGGCCTTCATCTTCAGCCTCCAGACGCATGCCAAGGATGTTCATTCAGGTCTGGTCGGCGGAGTCGCGCGCAATCCGATCGGCGAACTGGCGCAGGTCATCAGCCAGTGCTACGACGCGAAGACAGGCAAGGTCAAGATTCCCGGATTTTACGATGATATCCGCGAGGCGACCAAGGCCGAGATCGCCAGCTTCGTCAATTCCGGCTTCACGACGAAGGAGTTCAAGCGGGCGCACGAGTTGAAATCGATCAGGCCGAATCTGAAGACGGAGGCCGATGTGCTCAAAGCGTTTATGGCTGCGCCGACCTTCGAGCTGCATGGCATTACCGGCGGATACGGCGGGCCGGGAGTGAAAACGATCGTTCCCTACCGCGCCGAGGCAAAGATCAGCACGCGCCTGGTGCCGAATCAGGATGGCGACAAGATAGCCCGGCTGGTCAGGGATTTCGTCAGAAAGATCAATCCCGATGTCCGCGTGGATGCGATTCAGAAGCTCGAGCCGTTCCTCGGCGATTTCACGGGGCCCTATGCCGACGCGGCCCGCGTGGCGATGAAGTTCGCCTTCGGCAAGGAACCTGCTTTCACCCGCGAGGGGGGGTCGATCGGCGCGGTGGTCACGCTGCAGAAGCATCTCAAGTCGCCGATCAATTTCCTGGGCCTGAGCCTTCCCGAACACGGCTATCATGCCAAGAACGAGAATTACGACTGGCGCCAGACATCCGGCGGAATAAAGATGTTCGTCAAGTACTTCGAGGAGATTGCGAAGATCCGCTGAGAATCAGCGCATCGGAAATAACATCGAAGGGGAGCCGTGAGAATATGATCACGGCTCCCCTTCCGTGATGACATTCAGTTCATCAACGACCACGAAACCCAGCTTCCGGGCGAGGCCTATCGAGGCCTGATTCGAGACTTCGGCGCCCCAGACCGGCCGGCGCCCGCTTATTCGCATAAATTCAATCATCGACAGTACCGCCGCGCGTGCGTATCCGCGATTTCGATATTGCCGGAGCGTGTCGATCGAAACGTCCCAGAGAGTCTCGGTGATCGCGGAAGGGTAGCAGAACGAGACCGGCCCGGCTCCTGAAAAGACCGCGGCAACCGGCGAAACGCGGCAGGCATCGAGCAGTTCTTCCTTCAGTTCGTCGGGGATCTCACGCCCTCCCTCAAGTTCGACCGCGCCGATCATCCTGGTATCCATCCGGGGATCGGGAAGCGGAAAGGGCGCTTCACCGGGCAGGTGAAGCAGCGCTTTGGACGCGGTCCATCCGTCGAGCGCGCTAAGAACGTGCTCAGTGGTTTCCGGCGGCGCCAGAACGGTCTCGCAACCATCGGCCGCGAAACCGATCGATTCCGTAGACGGCCGACCGACAACGGCCATCAAGCCGGTACTCTGACTTTTCACGATGAACGCAGGCAGCGTTGATTCAGTCAACCCGATGACCTCGCAATCGCCGGACAGCAGCATAGATCGAACCTCGATCCACCGCGGGATGTCGGGCAGAGAACGCGCCAGATCGATCTTAATATTATCGTCGTCTGAGTTCATCGGATCGCGGTCAGTAACATTCGAGCGTTTGTATTTCGAGGCGGAATTCGCCGGCCTGTTTTTCAGAGATCATGATTCCGATCGATTCTATTCGCCCGGCATCGAGCGTGTAGTCCGATGACAGCTCATTGCCTCTGAACGTCGGCACGAAATCCGAAAACGCGAGCGCGATGTCTATCCACTCGCCGGCCGGAAGAGTGCTGAAGGATGCCTGAAAGAGCGGGCCGTCGAAGCCGGGCGAGTTTTTGAGATTGATCTTGTATCGCTTCCCGTCGCCTCTGAGACGCAGTTTGAGGCCTCGAAAAGCGGAGAGATCGAGCCCCGGCGTGGCGGCTCTGACCGATGCGAAGCCTCCGCCGTAACGTGTCGAAACGTGCCCAGTGAAGACGCTCGATCCGTCTGCTGCAGGCTCGACTGCGCTGGCCGAAACTCCGCCCATGACCTGATCATCGATCGGGCGCCATTCGAGTTTTTGCATTTTTGGAGAAAACCCTGTCCCCAGCCTCATGCGGCGACTACTCCCGTTTCAGAAGCCCGACCAGCCGTTCCGGATGGTTGACGCTGGCGATGATCGTGTAGCCGTCACTGACCGGAATTCGAACCGCGCGGGATCTGTCCGTGACGGCGAGCAGAGCCTTCTCCCCATTGCGCAGGCTGAACCAGCCGATCTGCAATCCCGGCAGCCCGATGCCGTTCGACCGCAACTGCGGCTCCCATGGAGATCCTTTACCGAGATCGATTATCTCCACTTTCTGATGTTCGATCTTTGAGAGCGGAACGGATCTGCCGTAGATGGCTGTGTCGAGAACCAGCTTATCGTCCTGCACGCTGATCGATGTCCGCATCGACTTGTATGACATCCACGAAAAGAGCAGAGTCATCGCCGCGAGAAGGCCGATGATGCAGATGAAGACGATGATTGCCGAAGAGGCTGGCGGGACCATTTCAAAAGTGTCGTTCATGGCTTCAGGCTTTCGATGGGGGATCATTTAGTCAGGTCGGCGAGCCGGGCATCTGACGCATCGATCAGATCCTGGGGCGCGAGGATCATCTGAAGCCCTCTCTGTCCGGCGCTGACGCTGATCCGGTCATGAAGAATGACGGTCTCGTCGATAAAGAGCGGATACTTTTTCTTCGAGCCGAGCGGCGAAACTCCGCCGCGAATGTATCCGGTCAGCCCGAGGATCTCCTTGACTTGAACGAGATCGATCTTCTTGCATCCGGTTACGGAGGCGAGTTTTTTCAGATCCAGTTCCTGATCGCCGGGGATGCAGGCCATGACGACGCCGGACCTGTCTCCGCGGGCGACCAGCGTCTTGAAGGTGGCCTCTGGCGGCATGTCGACCTTGCGAGCGACGGTGATCGCGTCGAGTTCGTCCTCGTTGACTTCATAGGCCCGCAGTTCGTATTCGATCCCGCGGGAGTCGAGGATACGGGCGGCGATCGTCTTCATATCATCCCTGTGCCATCGAGCGGCCTTCCTCTTCGAGCGATTCCTCCCAGCGGGCGTAGAGATCCTTGAGGCGATCGTCAAGCGTCTGGTACTGCTCGGTCAGGGCGAAGAGCTGATCCTTGTCGCGGGCGATCTCGTCGGTCGATAGCATCTCTGCGAGGCGATGCTGCTCGGCCTCTGCTTCCGCGATGGCAGCTTCGATCTCCGCCGGCGAGGGAGATTTCGCTTTCGACTTTTTCGAGGCGGGCGTCCGCACGGCCTGCGCCTTGCGTGCGGCGCGCTCCTGCTTCTGCGCCTCGGCCTCGGCCGCCTGACGGGCCTGCCTGAGCCTCAATTGCTCGTCGTGATACTCGGTGTATCCGCCGTTGAAGAACTCGACGCCCGGATCGCCGAAGTGCAGTATCTGGGTGGCGATCCGGTCCAGAAAATATCTGTCGTGAGAGACCGTGATGATCGTCCCGCCGAAAGAGTTGAGCGCGTCCTCGAGCGCCTCGCGGGAGTCGATGTCCAGATGGTTGGTCGGCTCGTCCAGCACCAGCACATTGACGCGCGAGTAGATCAGCTTGGCCAGCGCGAGTCTTCCCTTCTCCCCGCCCGAGAGGGCGGATACCGGTTTGAAAACGTCATCGCCCGAGAAGAGGAATCGCCCCAGAAACCCGCGCAGTTCGCCGTCGGTGACGGTCGATGCGGCGGCCGTCCGAAGTTCGTCGATGACAGTGTTCCGGTCATCGACGCTAAGCAGCCGCTGGTCGTAGTAACCGATATCGACACCGGCGCCCCACCTGATTTCGCCGTCGAGCGGCCGGTGCTCGCCGAGCAGCGTCCTGACCAGCGTGGTCTTGCCCGTCCCATTGCCGCCGATGATCCCGAGGCGTTCTCCGCGCCGGAGAAGCAGATTGATCCCGCTTGCCAGAGTCCTGCCCGGAAAACCGATCGACAGATCCTCGATCACCAGCACCTGATCGCCCGTTCTGACGGTCGGCGAGATCCTGAAATTCGCCGAGTCCTGACCCGATACGTTTTCAAGCCGCTCGAGCCGATCGAGAAAATTGCGGCGCGATTTCGCCTGTTTCGTTTTCTGACCGGCCAGATTCCGGCGGATGAAATCCTCTGTTCGCGCGATCATCTCCTGCTGCTGCTCGTAGGCGCGCTGCCGCATCTCGAGACGTTCCGCCTTCTCGATCTGATAGTCGCTGTAGTTTCCCTTGTAGCTCTCGATCCTGCCGAACTCCAGATCGAGCACGCGGCTGACGGTGTGATCAAGAAAGAACCGGTCGTGTGAGATCACAAGATAGGCGGATTTCGAGGCCGCCAGGTATTCTTCGAGCCATTCGACGGCATCGACGTCGAGGTGGTTGGTCGGCTCGTCGAGCAGGAGAATATCGGGTTCGAGCAGGAGCAGGCGCGCCAGCCCGAGGCGGTTCTTCTCGCCTCCGGACAGGCTTTCCGCCCGCTTCGAGAAGTCCCCGGTCGAGAACCCGAGTCCGAGCAGGACGCTCTCTGCCCGCGCGTGATAGCTGAAACCGCCCTCGTGTTCGTAAGCGTGCTGCGCGTCGCTGTAATCGTGCATGATCCGGTCGAGCTGTTCGCCGGATGCTTCGGTCATGGCGTGCTCGAGTTCGCGCATCCGGTCCTCGAGTCCGCGCAACCTCTCGAAGACGCCGAGCGCGGCATCCAGCAAAGTCTCGGCGCCGCTGAAATCAACGTGCTGGTCGAGCACTCCGACGCGCAGACCTCGCAGCCGGTCGATCTCGCCCTTGTCGGGCGTCTCCGTGCCGGCGATCATCCGCAGAATCGTCGTCTTGCCGGCCCCGTTGCGGCCGACCAGGCCGACGTGTTCGCCCGGATTGAACTGAAGCGTCACGCCGCGCAGAACTTCCTGCGCGCCGTATGACTTATGAACATCGGAAAGTCGAAAAAGCATTGATTCCGAAAATGCGAAGCGAAGGTCGCCGCCCCATTGGAGACGACCTTCGCGGTCCGAATCGTTCTGCAGTTATGAAGCGATGCCGCTTACTTCGCGGGGCTCGGCGATGCCGCCGGGGACGGGGACGCCGCCGCCGTCGCCGCCGGAACCGGTCTCAGCACGCCGAAGCTGTTCGGATTCTCGATCATCCGCTGAGCCAGCAGGTTGTCGATCTTGGCTTCATCGCGCGCGCGCGCCTGAAGCGCCGATCCGACGATCTGCTTGCGCTGATTGAGGATCGCATCCGAAATCTCGCGCCTGACTGAAGGATCGTCGATCGTCCGGTCGCGCGTCTCGGTCTGCTTGCCGGTCAGCTTGAAAATATGCCAGCGGCCCGCGGAATCCTTGATCGGCTCGGTGATGTCGCCTTCCTTCATCGCCATGAATCTCTCGCCGAGCATTGCCGGCAGTCCCATCATCTGGGGAAGTCCCGAGAACTGGCTCTGCGGCAGGAACCCGAGATCGCCGCTCTGGAGCGCTGTCTGGTGCTCTGAGAGCTGACGCGCGATGGTCGCGAAATCGGAGCCGTTGCGCAGCCGCGTCTGGATCTCGCGAACGCGCTGCTCGGCGGCAGTTTCACCCTGCACATCGAACTTCATGCCGTTGTCGGCCGGATCGATGATGATATCCGAAAGCTGGACGCCCGGCTGGATCGAAAACTGCTTCGGATTGGCATTGTAGACGTCCGCGACCTCGCGGTCCTGGACCTTCAGCTGCGCCTCCGCCTTCTCGATCAGCTTCTGAATAGCCAACTGCTTCCGGACGAACTCCCTGAACTGCTCCTCGGTCTGGTTGGTCTGCTTCAGCTCATTGGCGAAAGCCTCTTCGGTGTATCCGTTCTCCTGCTTGTATCGCTGAAGGTATTGCCGGATCTCATCGTCTGTCGGGGTGTTGTTCTCTTTCTGAGCGCGCTGAAAGAGGACCTCCTGATTGATCAGATTGTCGAGCGCCTGAAGACGATAGGCGGCCAGGGCAAGCTGCGAGAGCTGGTTCTCCTGCCCCCTGAACTGCTGGGTGATGACCCGGTCCACATCCTTGACCATCAGTTTGGTGCCGTTGACAATTGCGGCCACGTCATCTCCGCCCTCCGTCGAACCTGTCAATCCGCCGCTGTTGCAGGCCGTAACGACAAGCGCGACAGCCAGAAGGAAAGACGGCATCAGAAATTTTCGCACAGTTGATATGCTCCTTTTCATCGATTGAATAACTGCTGTTTTGCCCCTCGTTACGATCACGCCTGGGCGATAACATCTATTTCGACTCTCACGTCGCGCGGCAGTCGCGCAACCTGAACCGTCGCCCTTGCCGGACGGGACTCGCCGAAGAATGAAGCGTAAACTTCGTTCATCGCCGCGAATTCAGTCATGTCGACCAGATAAACGGTCGTTTTGACGACTTTTTCGAGCGAAGTGCCGGCGGCTTCGAGCACGGCTTTCAGATTGAGCAGAACCCGCTCCGTCTGAACGCGAATATCTCCATCTACGATCTGCATGGTGGCGGGATCGAGAGGTATCTGGCCCGAGGCGAATACCATCCCGTTTGCTCTGACTGCCTGTGAATACGGTCCGATCGCTTCGGGCGCCCGGTCTGTTCTTATGATGTCCATGAAGATCGATGATTCCCTGTAATGAAAGTAACTGTTCGCCAAAATGCCCGGCACCTCTGTGATCGAGAGGACGAGCCGGCAACCGCGATCCCGCTTCAAATCTGAAACAGGCATTCTACAGGAAAACAGGCCGGAGTTGAAGGAGACCGGCCGGCTGTCATTTTATCTCCAGTGTGACCGGATTCGAGACGCGTCCGTCGATGGTCAGCCTGATCTCGACGGTTCCCTTGCCGGCAAGTTCGGGACCGAGTCGCAGATTGATCTGGTCGAGACCGACAAACGAGCCCTGTGCTCCGGAGAACAGCAGCTCCGCCGGCATTCCTCCGACCGTTGCCGACGCTCCGGCCGGAGAGCTGAGAAATCTGATGCCGGTGCCGAAAAGTATGAGAAAGACCTGATCGCCGGGTTGCCCGAGGTCGACAGGAATGCTGACGAACCGCCCGGTGGCATTATCCAGTCTGGCGACCGTCTCGAAGGTCTGCGAACCGTCCGCTTTGACGCGCAGCAGAACGGCCGCGGCGACGCCGCTTCCGTCGGAGTTCGCCGAGAAGATTCCCGGTGCGACGGCGGCTATCCGGGACGTCCCGGTCGACAGCCTGCCGCTTCCCGATGTGACGGAGATGGTCGCCAGTCCGCTCGAGGTGCCCGGCGGAACCTGGAAGTTTATCTGTCCGGGCGCGACGAAGAAGAGCGGCGAAAGTCTTTCGACTCCCTCATTGTCCCTGATCCTGACGGTCGTGCCGTCGAGATCGATCGGCAAGGGCGTCTGACCGGCGACCTTGACCGATGTCGCCAGATCGACTCCGAAGGCGGCGACTATCGACTCGCCCGCCAGGGCATCGCTCAGATAACTGGCGGCCGAAACGCCCGTCACCGCGAGGAATGATGCCGGATCGGCGATCCTGCGGATGCGATGATTCCGGTAATCCGCAATGTAGAGATCGCCCTGAGGGCTGAAGGCGATGTCGTTGGGCAGATTCAGATCGGCCAGGAGCGGTGAGGATCCGTCCCCTCCGTACGCTCCGACACCCGTTCCGGCGATCGTCGTGATGATGCCGGTCGTCAAAGTGACCTTTCGGATTCTGTTATTGGCATAGTCGGCGATATACAGATTTCCCGCCGAATCGGTTCTGATGTAAGAGGCGAAATTGATCTGCGCCTGTGCGGCAGGCCCGCCGTCACCGCTGAAACCGGCGTCTCCGGTTCCGACATAGGTTGTGATAACGCCATCGGGTGAGATTCGACGGACGCGATGGTCAGCCGCATCGATCACGTAGATGACGCCGCTCGGATCGACGGTCACGCCGTAGGGGAACCTGAACTGCGCACCGGTCGCCGGCCCGGCGTCGCCGCCGAATCCGACGCGACCGTCGCCGGCAATTGTCGAGATGACGCCGTTCGAGGCATTGACCTTTCTGATCCTCAGATTCCCCGCGTCGGCGATCAGCAGGTTGTCCTGTCCGTCGATGCCGATGCCGATCGGAAGATAGAGCCGTGCCTGGACTGCAGGACCTCCGTCGCCTGAAAATCCTTCGGCTCCGGTCCCCGCAACGGTCGACATCGTCCCGTCGGTCGAGACCTTGCGGACACGGTTGTTGCCGTTGTCGGCGATGTAGACATTGCCTTTGGAATCGACAGCCACGCTGGTGGGCTCGTTCAATCGGGCATCTATCGCCGGGCCTCCGTCACCGGAGGAACCGAGCATCCCGTTGCCGGCGAAAGCCATGATCAGACCGCCCGGCGTGATCTTTCTGACCCGATGATTGCCGGCTTCGGCGACGTACAGATTGCCCTGCTTGTCGAAGGCGATGCCTGATGGAAATGAGAGCCTGGCAGCAATCGCCGCCCCCGGATCGCCGCTGTTGCCCTCGACCCCGGTGCCGGCATAGGTTGTCAGAATCTGCGGCGGGTTGAATGTCACCGTCAGACTCGCACTCACAGCATTCCCGTTGAAGTCCCAGGCCGTGACCGTCAGCCTGTTTTCGCCGGCCTGCAGAGGCACCCGCTGGACGGTCCAGTTCTCAAGGCCGGATGCCTGCCCGCTGCCTCCGCGATCGTTGCTCCAGAGCACCTGCGAGATGCCCGTATTGTCCGCAGCGATGCCGGACAACCTGAACGAACTCCCGGTGGTTACGTATCCGGGCAGTGATCCCGGATCGGTGACCGAGATGACCGGAGGAGTGTTGTCGTTCGCCACGGCGCTGACCAGTTTTCTGACGCGGCGATTCTGACGGTCGGCGATATGCAGCCTGCCGGCGGGGTCGAATGCGAGCCCGGATGGAGCATTGAGCGCCGAGAATGTCGCGGCGAGCCCGTCGCCCGAATAGCCGGCTGTCCCCTGACCGGCGATCGTCGTGATGATCCCCGTATCCGCGGCGACGCGCCTGACTCGGTGATTCGAACGGTCGGAGATATAAAGATTTCCGGCTGTGTCCGTGATCGCGCAGGCCGGCCCGAACAGTTCCGCGTTCAGCGCCGGGCCGCCGTCGCCGTTGAAACCGCGCGCGCCGTTGCCGGCGACCGTGCTGATTACGCCATCCGCCGCGTTGATCTTCCTGATCCGGTTGTTTCCGGCGTCTGAAATGAAAATGTTGCCGGATTTATCGACCCAGACATTGTTCGGCAGATTGAGCATCGCCGAAGTAGCCGGGCCGCCGTCGCCCGAAAAGCCCTGGACTCCCGTCCCGGCCACGGTCGAAATCGTCCCGTCGGCCGCGTTGATCCTTCGAATCCGGTTGTTGCCGAAATCTGAGATGTAGACGTTACCTGCCGCATCGACGGCCACATTCTGCGGGTTGTTGAGAATCGCGGCGGCTGCCGGGCCGCCGTCACCGCCGTATCCATCCGAGCCGTTGCCGGTCAGAGTGCTGATAATGCCGCTGGATGCCGTTACCTTCCTGACGGCGCTGTTGAAATTGTCGCAGATGTAGATGTTTCCTGCGCCGTCTATCGCAATTCCGATTGGAAAGTTGAGCTGCGCCTGCGTCGCCGGTCCGCCGTTGCCCGAAAACCCTTCGGTTCCGTTTCCGGCCACCGTCGTGATGATCCCGTTGGGCGCCACCTTGCGGACGGTGTTGTTATCGGAATCGGTCAGATAGAGATTGCCTGCCGTGTCGAAATCTATCCTGATCGGTCGTGACAGGTCCGCCCTGACGGCCTGCCCTCCGTCGCCGGAATTTCCGCTGTTGCCGGTTCCGGCCACGGTAACGAGAATCGACTGAGGAACCGATGTAACGTCGATCGCTGTCCGGCCGATGTTGCCCGCCTCGTCTTCCGCGCTGATGGTGATCCGGTTCAACCCGGTGGCCAGAGGAATGGCGTCAGCCGTCCAGGTCATCGCCGCGGAATTGTACTGCGCAACCCCGCTCAGACCGCGCTCGTTCCTCCATCTGACAATCGTCACCGCGCGGTTGTCGCTGGCAGTTCCGGCCAGACTGACCATGCCGCTCGTATTGCCGGTCACAGGTCCGCCGGAAGGCGACGTGATCGCGACGACTGGAACGGCGTCATCCTTTCGCCCGTCCTGGATGACGATGAACGATCGTCCGGCAATGGTCGCGGTGCCTGTCCGGGAATCGAATCCCGTATTCTCCTCGACCGAATAGGCGACTGCCCCGTCGCTGCTGCCCGAACCGCTGACGCTCAGCCAGTTGGCATTGGATGATGCCATCCAGTTACACCCGGCGGGAGCGGCGCTGACATTAACGCTCCCCGTCGAAGCGGCGGCTCCGACACTGATCGTGGATCGGGAGAGGCTGTAACCGCAGCCCGAATTGTTGATCGGAACCCGCCAGGCTCCGCGCCCGTGGGTGAAGGCGAAGAGCATAGTCACGCCGTTGATGACTCTGATCTGCAGCGTCTCGGTTATCACGTTGGCGAATCCGGTGTTCTCAACGGCCCAGTTCGCACCGCCGTCGTTCGAGATGAAGACTCCGACATCGGTGCCCAGGTAGAGCCGCGACGTATTCGACGGATCGACGGCGAGCGAGTGAACCGGCACATCCGGTATCGCGCCGCTGCCCGTGCCGTCAATGCTCGTCCAGATCGCACCGCCGTCGATCGAACGCCAGACGTGCTTCCCGCCGAAGGTCGAGTATGTGGCATAGACGATGTCGCGGTTGAGCGGATCGAAGGTGAGCGATGAGACGTAGCCGTCCCTCGGCCGGCTGAACTGCCACGTCGTATCGAAATCGGAGGTCAGCGCGGACTGGTTTCGCAGAATATATCCGTCGCCCATTCCGACCATCACACGATTGGAATCGGTCGGGGCGACGGCTATCGCGCCGACCTTGGTCGTTCCGGCCGTCAGGGCGCTGGCCCGCTCCCAACGCGCCGCGCCGCTGGTCGTCCGCCAGATGTAATCGCCGCCGGTCCACAGAACCTGCGGCTCGCTCGGATCCATGACATACGGCGTAATAAAGAATCCCGTGTCGCCGGAACCGATGCCGTATGTCGCGCTCCCGAACGACAGTCCGCCGTCGGTGCTCTTTCTGAACGAGATTCCAGTGAACGAAGCATAGAGCGTCGCCGGATCTGTCGGATCGACCGCGACAAAGCCGCCGTCCCCGCCGTTTATCTCCTTCCATCCGTCGATGCCCGTCGATTCAGTCCCGAGCACCGTGCCGTTATCCTGCGTGCCGCCGAAAAACGTCTTCCCGTCGGGCATCGCCGTCCCATGATAGAACTGCGTCACTCCGTAGTTGTTGTTGATGCTCTTCCATTTGACACCGGGGCTGATCGGGCCGCAGATCGCCGCCGGATTGAGGACGACTCCCCCACGCGCATTGTCGGTACGGTACACCCCTCCGTCGTTGCCGACATACATCATCTGATTCGATGTTCCGTCGTACTGGGGATGAAAGACGATGACATGCTGATCCGGATGGATCGGCCCCAGTTCGAAGCTGGTGTTGGCGTAGGACGGCCCGGCCAGCCCCCAGCTCAGACCGCCGTCATCCGATCGGAAGATGTCGATGCCCCCGGCCCAGACCCGGTTGGAATCGACCGGATCAACCGCGATCACCAGGTCGTACCAGGCCTGGCCGAAGAAGTCGTCGAATTCGCTGGATCCGCAATCGCTGCCGAGCGCCAGCTGCGGAATCGACAGGATCGACGTGCTCAGCTTGTTCGGGCTCGTGTTGCGGAGCACGGCATTCCAACTGTCGCCGCCGTTGTCCGACCTGAAGACGGCATACAGCGCCAGCTCGTAGGGACCGAACTCGACGCTCGAAGCCAGCGCGTAAACGATGCTCTGGTTCGAGGGCGAGATCGCCAGCGCCGTCCGCCCCATCCCCTCCTCAGACAGGACCGTCGTCCACAGGCCGCCTCCCGAAGCGTCAGTGTTGCGGTAGACGGAAGCCTTCTCGAAAGTCCCGCACGAAGCGAAGATGTAATCGGACTGGACATCGGTCCTGATCGCCAGATCGAGGCATCCGCCGGTGATGGTCTCGTTGAAGTCGTTTCTGGGCGTCAGGATATTGGTCCACGAGACGCCCGCATCCGTCGAGCGCCAGATCCCGGATCTGGTCGCGGCATAGATCCGGTTCTTGTCGACGGGGCTGATGACCAGATCGTTGACGAAATAGAAGTCTTCGCCGGCGGTTGACATGAGCCGGGTCCACGTCTGACCGCCGTCGGTCGTCTTCAGAATTCCGGCGCCCCTGAAATCGCCCTGGGTGTCGCGCGAAAAGATCGCCACGCCCTCGCCCGTGCCGATGTAGAGCGTATCGGGACTTCCCGGCTCCATGGCGATCGAGCTGACAGTGATGTTGCCCACCAGATCCGCGATCGGCGTCCAGGTCGCGCCTGCATTGACGGTCTTCCAGACACCGCCCGAAACTCCCGCAGAGTACATGACATTGGGGTTCTGCGGGTTGATCACCAGAGCCCGCGTCCGCCCGCCGATGTTTCCCGGTCCGAGAGGCTGCCAGACGCCCGCCTGAGCGCCGCCGGCCGTCAGATTCAGGGACTCCTCCGCGCCCAGCTTGCGGTCGAGCAGCGATGAGTATCGCGCCATGCCCTTCATCCGCTCCCCCGCTTCGAGATACTTTTCGATCGGAATATTCTTCATCCCCTCCGGCAGTCGCTTGAGCCTGAAGAACTCCATCGCCTCACGGGGCTGGTCATAACGCGCCGCGGCCTTTTCCATCAGCCGGTTCGTGCGATCGGAGTCGCCGGGCATCGCATCTGCCTGCGGCCTCTCTCCCGGCTCGACCTGCCCGGTCCGGATTTCCGACCGTCTCCTTTTCGGAGGAGACTTGACAGTCCTCCGCTCGTCACGTCGCCGCGCGACCGGCGAGCCGTCCACATCCGGCCGCGCCGCCCCGCGGTCCCGCTCTTCCTGATATTCCGCCAAAACCGATACCCCGCTCACCACTGCCGGCGACAACAGTATCAACAGAACCCAGGCATAATGACGGTATGACATTGACTATCTCCTGATCTTATGGGGATGAGAATGAAGCTTACTTCACGGGGTGGACTAAAAAAAATGCGGTTTCAGGCGGCGGCAACGCGTTCGACTTCGAGCACACCCTCGACGCCCTTGAGAGCGCTGGTCACCTTGTCGAGGTGCTTGACATCCGTGATATCCACCGTCAAATCGATGCGGCGAACGCCATCGGAATATGTTTTGTCATCGGTTCTGGCATCCCTGATGTTGGTGTTGATGGTTGCGATCACGTTGGTCAGGGCCGCCAGTTGCCCCTGCCTGTCCTCAGTGAGCACCGAGAGTCGCACGGCATATGACTGATCGGAATTCTGCCCCTCCCACGCAACCTCGATGATGCGCTCACGGTTGATGAGCAGATTGGCGACATTCTTGCACCGCGTGGCATGTACTCCGACTCCCTTGCCGCGCGTGATGTAGCCGATCACGGACTCTCCACGGATCGGATTGCAGCAAGGCGCGCGATAAGCCAGCACGTCGTCCACGCCCTTGATGGTGATGCGGTCGTCACCCAGCTTGAGCGCTCGCCTGACGGCTTTGGTCACCTCCTGGAATCGGGTGCTCTTCGACCGGTCTATCTCATTGAGCTGTTCCTCGGAAACGAAGCGCATCAGCACCGATCTCGGCGTCAGCTTCCCGTACCCGATCGCCGCGAACATGTCCTCGAGCTTCGAGTATCCGTTGTCGACCAGGAATTTCGCGAGGATCGGATCGTCGATCAACTGCTTCGGCTTGAGGCGCATTCGAACGGCCTCCTTGTCGAAGACCTTGCGTCCGATTTCGATCGATTCCGCCCGCTGGCGCTCGGCGACCCAGTGGCGGATCTTGTTCCGCGCCTTGGTCGTAACGACGAAATTGAGCCAGTCCCGGCTCGGCTTGTGGCCCGGAGTGGTCATGATCTCGACCACGTCCCCGTTCTGAATCTGATACTTGAGCGGGACAATCCGGTTGTTGACCTTGGCGCCGGTGCACTGATCTCCGACCTCGGTGTGGATCTCGTAGGCGAAATCGATCGGCGTGGCGTTGCGCGGCAGCCGGATCACCTTGCCGCGCGGCGTGAAGGCATAGACATCCGAGGGATAGAGATCGATCTTGAAGTTCTCGTAAAACTCCTGCGCATTCGAGACATCCTGCTGCGATTCGACCAGACGGCGCAGCCATTTCATCGTCTCGTCTTCGCTGGTATCCGAGGCGCCCTTTCCTTCTTTGTATTTCCAGTGCGCGGCGATGCCCTCTTCGGCAACCCGGTGCATCTCTTCGGTCCGGATCTGGACCTCGAAGTGATGCCCCTCCTCTCCGATCACGGAGGTGTGTATCGACTGGTATCCGTTGTCGCGCGGAGTCGCGATGAAATCCTTGATCCGGTGGTTGAACGGCTTCCAGTACTTGTGCATCACGCCCAGCGCGTAGTAGCAGTCCTTGACATCGGGCGTGATGATCCTGACCGCCGCCAGATCATAGACCTGCTCCAGATGCGTCTTCTGCCGCTTCAGCTTGAGGTAGATACTGTAGAGTCGCTTGATCCGCCCCTCGATCCGCAGAAACGAGACGCCCTCCTCTGTCAGCTTCTCGGCGATCCGCTCCTTGACCTCGTCGAGGAAGGCCTCCTCCGACGCTCGCCGCTTTTCGACCTCTTCCTTCAACCTCTTGAAAGATTCCGGATCGAGATACTGAAACGCCAGCTCTTCAAGCTCGGCCCTGACCTTGCTCATCCCCAGCCGGTGAGCGATCGGCGCGTAGACGTCCAGGGTCTCCTGCGAAATCCGCCGCCGCTTCTCCGGATCCAGAAACTCGAGCGTCCGCATGTTGTGAAGCCGGTCAGCCAGTTTGACCAGCACCACGCGGATGTCGTCCACCATCGCCAGAACCATCTTCCGAAGGTTCTCTGCCTGGACCTCCTCCTTCGACATCTTCTTGCCGAGATTGCTGATCTTGGTCACGCCGTCGACGATGTGAGCCACATCCGGCCCGAACATCTCGCCGATCTCCTCCGGCGCGACAAGCGTATCCTCGATCACGTCGTGGAGCAGCCCGCTGCTGACCGTCTCGACGTCAAGTTTCAGGTCCGCCAGGATCTCTGCGACCGATAGCGGATGAATGAGATAGGGCTCTCCCGACGCACGCTTCTGATCCTTGTGCTTCATCGCCGAAAAGATATAGGCGCGCCGAAGCAGCTCGATATCCGCGTCCGGATGAAATCGCTCTACCTTTCTCTCAACATCCTCGAATCGAATCATACACCGGCAATTATAGCAGTTGAGCCATATTTAAAAGTAGATAGTAGAAAGTAAAAAGTAGAAAGCAAAAAGCAGAAAGATCAGCCGGAAAAACTTCTCTAATCTTTCTACTTTCTACTTTCTACTTTTTACTTGCTATTCTTCCTCATCCTTACGAATACGTCCTTCGGCCTGAGCCTGCTGGACGATCTTCTGAGCCATGTGTGCGGGTATCTCATCGTAATGGGAGAATTCCATGTGATAAGAGCCGCGCGCGCTGGTGATGGAGTTGAGGGTCTGAGGATAGGTCAGCATCTCGGCCATCGGGACCTGGGCCTTGACGATCTGCGAGGTTCCCTTCGAGTCCATCCCCTGGATGCGGCCGCGACGGGAGTTGAGATCGCCCATGATGTCGCCGGCGCATTCCTGCGGGGCCACGACCTCGACGTTCATGACCGGTTCGAGCAGGACGGGATTGGCCTTTTCGATCGCAGCCTTGAAAGCCTTGCGGCCGGCGAGCTGGAACGAGAGATCGTCGGAATCGACGGTGTGATATGAGCCGTCGATCAGCTCGACCTTGAAATCGACCAGCGGATAGCCTGCGATCGCTCCGCGCGCCGCAGCGTCCCTGATTCCCTTCTCGACCGCCGGACGCCATTGCTGAGGAATCGCGCCTCCGAAGATCTTGTCGGCGAACTCGAATCCGGTGCCGCGTGGAAGCGGTTCGAAGATGCACTTGCAATCGCCGAACTGGCCGCGGCCTCCGGTCTGCTTCTTGTGGCGCCCCTGGACCTCGACCCGGGCCTTGATCGTCTCGCGATACGGAACCTTCGGCTGATGAAGCTCCACCTCGACGTGGTACCTGTTCTTGAGTTTGGCGACGACGGTTTCGATATGCTGCTGGCTCGATCCGCCGAGCTCGAACTCCTTGGTTTCGTCGTTTCGGGAATAATGAAGCTGCGGGTCCTCGTCCTCGATCTTGTGGATCGCGCCCGAGAGTTTGTCTTCGTCGGCCCGCGACTTGGGCACGATCGCGAAGTGGATCGCCGGTTCGGGGAACCTGACCGGTTCATGGAAGATCGGCGCCGCCTTGTCGCAGAGCGTGTCGCCGGTCGCAGTATCCTTGAGCTTGCTGACGGCGATGATGTCTCCGGCATGCGCTTCGGCCACCTTCTCGAGGTTTTTGCCCTGGATGACGTGGACCGGTCCGAGTCGCTCGGCGACTCCCTTGCTCACATTGAAGAGCGTGGCATCCGACTTGATGACGCCGGAGAAGACCTTCATGACCGTGATCTTGCCGAAATTCTCGACGATGGTTCTGAAGACCTGGGCAGCCGGCGACTCGGCATCGTCGACCATGCGCTCGACCTCCTCCGCGCCCGGATCGGCGCTGACCGTTCCCTTGACCGCTCCCAGATCGCCGGGATTCGGCGCATAGTCGACGATCGCGTCGAGCAGCGGAATGATACCTGTCATGTTCGTCGACGAGGCGGCGAAGACCGGTGTCAGAACCCGGTTGGCGATGGCCTTCTTGAGCCCTCCGATAAACTCCTCGTCATTGAGCGTGCCGGCGTCGAAGAAATGCTCCATCAGGGTGTCGTCCGCCTCGGCCACCATCTCGATCAGACGCTCGTGGGTCTCGTCGATGTATCCGCGACCCGATTCGGGTATGGGTACCTCGGTCGGCTTGCCGTTGGCGTCGAATTCGAACGCCTTCATGTGAATGACATCGACGACTCCGCGAAAATCCTTCTCCGACCCGATCGGCAGCGTGATCGGCACGCAGCTCCGGCCGAAGGTCTCGCGCAGCGCGTTGTACGTCGCGCCGAAATCCGCCCGCTCCTTGTCCAGTTTATTGACGACGATGTAGCGCGGACGAGGCCGATGCAGTTCGTCCGCCAGCTCCCAGGCCTTCTCGGTCTGGACGCCGATGCCGCTCACGGCATCGACCACGAAGAGAGCGGTCTCGCAGACTCGCAGGGCCGGCTTGGCATTGGCTATGAATGCGGCGTATCCCGGTGTATCGATCAGATTGATCTTGGTTCCCTTGTATTCGACGTAGGCCGGCGTGATGTTGAGGCTGATCTTGCGTGCGATCTCTTCTTCGTCAAAATCGGTGGGCGCTGTTCCTTCATCCACTCTTCCGAGACGGTTCGTGGCTCCGGTCGCGTATAGCATCGCGGCGACGAGGGATGTCTTCCCAGCGTCGCCGTGACCTACAATGCCCAGGTTTCTGATCTCCTGTGTCGTGTATGTTTTCATGGACATTTCTCCTTTCGAGGGATGGACTCAAGAGTGATTTTTCCCAGCCATGCTAAATCAAAACAGATGAGATTGGAATGAGAAGTCCGGCTCC
>CALBSU010000259.1 GCA_937967285.1 uncultured Acidobacteriota bacterium | reverse complement strand
ACGAAATGCATCGCCTCAGAGGGCCGATTGCTGGTGATCGGATTCGCCGGCGGACGAATACCGTCAATTGCAGCCAATCGAATACTGCTCAAGAACATCTCGATCGTCGGAGCGTACTGGGGCGGATACCTCGAGCATCATCCGGAGTACATGCATCAGGCGCAGGCCGAGCTGATCGAGATGTATGGCAATGGGAAAATTCGCCCCGTGGTATCTGAGACATGGCCGCTGGCCGATGCCGTCAAGGCATTGCGCGCCCTCGCGGGAAGGAAAACGGTCGGCAAGGTCGTGATCGAGATCGAATAAAAGAATGCCGTGTCAGATAAGTCGCGATCTCTCGGCTAGTCGTATCGCCTCGAGCCGGGTATGAACATTCAGTTTCTGAAGGATATGCTGGATGTGATTGCTGACCGTCGTCCGGCTGATCGAGAGCTTCTGCGAGATTCGCTCCGTGCTCTCTCCGGCGGACAGCATTCTGAGGATCTCGAGTTCCCTGGCGCTGAGTCCCGCCTCCCTGACCGGTGAACGAGTCACCGATGTGACCGATCTGACGGCTTCATCGCTCAGGTCCGACTCCCGGACGATGAACTCCATCATCAGCAGCTCGAGGCGTTTCTGGGTATCTATTCCGCGAAGGATGTGAATGGTATACGGTCGCGTTGAACCGGCTATCGCCGCCTGCAGAACGGAGATGTTACACCACATTTTGCCGGAGGGCGTTTTGATCCGCAGATCATAGTTCCTGACACGCCTGTTCCCCGCCACAGCCTGCCTGACGCTGCACTCCGGCGAACACTGATGCCCGCATGCGTCCTCGCCGCAAAGCAGATGGTTGCATGACATTCCGACGGCAACCTCTTCGTCGACTCCGAGCAACTCTGTCGCACTGGAATTGAGGGCAACGATATTTCCGTCTCCGTCCGCGGCGAAGGCCGCATCCCCCGTGCTCGCTATCAGATTTTTCAAATCATAAAACTGCATTGATACTTCTTCATCATCAAAATGATCCAATCACATTATTGTCGCTGTTTGCTAACTGGTAAATAGTATTAATGTGCCTTAGCGCCCTATTTTCATGGTCACGTGTGACCATTTTGCAGAGTTTTATCTGATGCTCCTTCACACCTCTCTCAATCCCTCTCCTCATTGTTCGCCGAGGGTTGCAGAAGAGGTTCCTCGCTTGATTTTTTCAACAAAAATTAGAATTCAAATGAATGTCCGCGCGACATATCAGGAGGTGTGTTTATGTATGAACCGGAACTGGAGAAGATCGCAGAATCACTGAAAGAGACCGGATTCCCGAAAAAGGTAGCGGTCGAGGTGACGGCCGAATGCAATCTCAGGTGCTCGATGTGTCATCACCCGACCATGCTGCGTCCGAAGGGGAGGATACCGATCCAGTTGTGGCAGAAATGCGCTGACGAGATCGCTGAAAAGTCTCCGGGCACGGAATGCTGGTTCTCATTCATCGGCGAGCCATTCGTCGAGCCGGACCTGCTGCTCAGGATGCTGGATTACGGGAAGTCCGTCGGTCTCGAAAAGCTGTACATCAACTCGAACGGGATGCTGCTGACTCACGATCTGGCGGATCGCGTGCTTGATTCGGGAGTTGATCTGCTGGTCTTCGGCCTCGACGGGTTCTCGAAGACCGCGTATGAGCTTTCGCGCGTCGGCGGTGAAAGGGACATCGTTTACGGCAACATCGAGCACCTGCTCGAGAGGCGCGCCAAACGCGGCGGCGGCCCCGAGATCCAGGTCCAGTTCATATCGATGGACCACAATGCTCACGAAGCCGAGGAGTTCAGCGACTACTGGCTCGAACGCGGAGCGACCGTCAAACTGCGCAACATGCTCAGCTGGGGAGGCAGGTTCGACACGCCGCTTCAGGTCAGCCAGGAAGACCGGATAGCCTGCCCGTGGGCGATGACACAGCTTCACATCTTCTGGGACGGCAGGATTCCGCGCTGTCCGGGCGACACCGAAGGGGACGAAGGCGTCGGCAATGCCTGGGAAAACTCGCTGACCGAACTCTGGAGCCGGCTCGGCGATTACCGGATCAAGCACATGGAGCATCGCTTCGACGAGCTTCCTCAGAGATGCCTCGAATGCAAGGACTGGATGGTCGGCGCGGCGAGAAGGATCCGGCCGAAAGACGCCCAGTTCACTCCGGTTGCCGGCCATTGACGGTCATCCACCGACAAAGCACAAGGGGGCGATATGAAACGAACATTGTACCTTTGCGGCGCGGGTAATTCCGAGGGAGTTCGCCTGGCACTGACCGTCAACAGAAACGCTCAACGGTGGGAACGGATCGTACTGCTCGATGACGATCCGGCAAAACATGGGATCGAGATCCTGGGAGTCAGGATCGCCGGCGGCCTCGATACGCTCGGCGAAGCTGACCCGCAATCGGACGAGGTTGTCAATCTTGTCGCCAGAACGACCGATCGACGCTGGATGGTCAGAAACCGGATCGAACAATTCGGGATCCCGTTCGCGGCGCTGATCCATCCTCTGGTCGAGACCGACGGGGCCTCCCTGCCGTCCGATGCGATCGCTTACCGGAATTCGACGATCGGATCGCTCTCGAGCATGGGCACGGGTTCCGTAGCCTTCATGGGCGCGATCGTCGGACACGGAGCGACGCTCGGCAATGGATGCATCGTCGCGCCGAACGGCGTCATCAACGCCCGCGTCAGAGTGGGCGACGGCGTTTACATCGGCTCGAATGCGAGCATCCTGCCCGAACTCAGCATCGGCGACTGGACCACCATCGCCGCCAATACGGTCGTCACTCAGGACATACCCGCCGGGTCAACCGTTCTCGGCGTACCCGGCAAGGTCGTCCTGACGCTCGAAATGAAGCTCAGAATGCGGGCTTTCCGTAATCTGCCTCAGGCAGTGCAGCGCGACCTCGAACAGCGGATCAAACCGGCCGCCTGATAAATTTCACGCGCCCGGTCGCGAGGAGATCAAAAATGAATATCGAAGATCAGATCATTCAATCGATTTATGACGCTATCGTCGAAATTAACCAGTCGCTCGGAGCCGAGCAGAAACTGACCGCGGCGCCCGACACCGTCCTGCTCGGAAACGGCCGCCTCGACTCGCTTCAACTTCTCAACCTGACCCTGGCCGTCGAATCCAACATCGAGAAGCGCCTGAAACAGTCGGTCAGCGTCATCGATGCCGCGCTGCTCGGCGACGAAATGACGCCGGTGACCGTCAGCGATCTCGCCGTCAGGATCGAAAGCCAGCTCAATCTGCCCGCCCCGGCATGACCACTGAAAGGAACCGAATATGAAGGAATACTCTTTTTTCGGTGAGGATGCCGTGTTTCATCACTTCGGCCTGGCAGTCGAGTCGATCAAACAGCTCTGCGATGAATGCGAACCCTTTCACGAAAAAACGCAGAAGGTCTCGCTCGCATTCGTCGATTTCAACGGAATCAGGATGGAACTGCTCGAACCCGAAGGGCCCGATTCGCCGATCCTCCGCAACCTTCAGGCCGGATCCAAACTGCTCCATCTCTGCTTCGAGGTCCCGGATCTCGATCGCGCGATCGAAAACTGCCGGCCCCACGGCTTTCACAGGCTCGGCCCGCCCGTCACCACCCCCGTCTTCGACGGCCGCCGCCTCGCATGGGTCTTCTCGAGGCAGTTCGGACTTTATGAATTGGTAGAAAGTAGAAAGTAAAAAGTAGAAAGTAGAAAGTAGAAAGTAGAAAGCATGCCTGATATATGCATTTCTTTATACTTTCTACTTTCTACTTTCTACTTTTTACTTTTTACTTCCTACTTTTACCGAATTATTTTGCGGGCGACGATGCCGGCGACGTCGGTCAGGCGGAAGTCGCGTCCGCTGTAACGGTAGGTCAGCCGCTCGTGCTCGAAGCCGAGGAGGGCGAGCACGGTTGCGTGAAAATCGTGGATGTGCATGCGATCCTCGACTGCGTGATAGCCGATTTCGTCAGTGGCGCCGTAGATGAAGCCGGGTTTGACTCCGCCGCCGGCCATCCAGATCGAGTATCCGTACGGATTATGATCCCGGCCGTCGCCGCCCTGCGAGACGGGAGTCCGGCCGAACTCTCCGGCCCAGATGACGAGAGTATCCTCGAGCAGGCCGCGCGATTTGAGGTCCCTGAGCAGGCCGGCGATCGGCTTGTCCACCTCGCGGGCGTTTTTGGTATGCCCGTTGAACAGTTCGCTGTGCTGATCCCACTTGTAGCTGTGAGTGCATTGAATGAAGCGGACTCCGCGTTCGGCGAGTCGTCTGGCGAGGAGGCACTGCCAGCCGAAATCCTGCGTGACGGGATCGTCGAGCCCGTAGAGTTTCTTCGTCGCCTCTGATTCCCTGTCGACCTGAAACGCCTCGGGAGCCTCGGCCTGCATTCGAAAAGCCAGTTCGAAGGCCTGGATGCGCGCTTCGAGCTGCGGATCGTGCTGCCTCAGGGCTTCGTGACGCCGGTTGACGTTCTGAAGCATGTCCAGTTCGAACCGCTGCTGATCGGTCGAAAACCTCTTATTAATAAGATACTCGATCGGCTCGCCCTTGATGTCGTCGACTTTCAGCCCGGCGTGACCGATGGCGGTTCCCTGGAATGCTCCCGGTAGAAAGGCCGAGCTCCAGTTCTTGGCTCCGCCGTGAGCGAGGGAGGGCTTGATGGCGATGAATCCGGGAAGGTTCTGGTTTTCAGTTCCGAGACCGTAAACGACCCAGGATCCCATGCTCGGACGGATGAAGGTGCTCGATCCGGTGAATGTCTGGAGCAGGGCGGCGCCGTGGTCGACGCCCTCACCGACCATCGAGCGGATGACGCACAGATCATCGACGCACTCTCTGACATGCGGGAAGAGGTCGCTCACCGGAATTCCGCTTTTGCCTCCGGGACGGAATTTCCAGGGCGACTTCATCAGCGGCCCGGCGTCGTTCTTGTTGTCGAACGAGAGCGGCCGCTTGAACGGCAGCGGTTTTCCGTGATCCTTCTCGAGCCGCTCCTTCGGATCGAAGGTGTCGATGCTCGAAGGACCTCCGTGCATGAACAGGAAGATCACTCTTTTTGCGCTGCCCTTGAAATGCGGCTGTCTGGGCGCGAGCGGGTTGGCAGACTGGGCGAACAGACGCGCCTCGTCAGCCAGCATCGCCGTCAACCCGAGCGAGCCGAATCCCAACCCGGCCACGCGCAGCCACGACCTGCGCGAAAGCGGTCTTTCGGGCTGCCGATAGATACCCTGAATCAGTTTTTCGATCTCTGTTTCCTTCATATCCCGAATTGCCTGAAGTGATGGTCGCAGTGGAGATACCCCCAGCGCATCCATTCCCAGTCGCTCATATGCCCGAAGATCGGATGGGGGTCGAAATCCCGTTCGCGTTTCGAAAATCTCTCGATCAATTGCCTCAACTCCTCGATATCGGAGGCGAATTCGACCGGCCGCGTCCCGCCGACTTCCTGATCGACGGCCGGTCTGGTCTTTATCCCGTGCGGCCATTGTAGCGGCGCATAGAGCGCCAGCCATTTCATGACCGAGCGGCTGAAAAGGTTATCGACGGGCGGATTCGACAGCTCCCCCATCACCGACCTGAACGAATCCGCGAGGTGGCAGACCATCTGATGCGCCGTCATCCTGCCCCACTGTCGAGGCAGGTCCGGCCGCACTAAATCCAGTCGCCGTCGTATCTCAATCCCTCCGTCGTCATGCCACAGTGTCTTCATGTTCGTTCCTCAGTCGACATAAACGAAATCGTTCGATGCGAGCAGAATCCTGCACAGGCTCTGCCAGGAATCGGTTTTGCCGGTTTTGAACCTTGCCCCGATCTCTTCGAGATAAGACAAGCCCGATTTAATCTCATTGGCGGTCGGCTTGCGATTGAGCAGCCGCAGGTAGAGCGCCTCGAGCCGCGCCGGATCATCGGGATGCTTCTCCGCCAGCAGGCGCTCTGCGATCTTGCGGGTCGACGCTGTTATAAAATCGCTGTTCATCCAGAAGAGCGCCTGAGTTGCGACATTGGTCAACTGGCGT
>CALBSU010000258.1 GCA_937967285.1 uncultured Acidobacteriota bacterium | reverse complement strand
GCCAGTTGTTCGAGCCCGTCGACCAGCCGCGGGCCGGGCCGCGAAACCCAGTCGGGATTGACGCGGATAATGCGGTCGTTCCTGATCGCCGGAGTCGTTGCGAATGCGCGCGCCAGAGCCTTCACGTCGATCGCTCCAGTGCCGTGGATTCCCGGGACGATGATTGCTTCCGGGGCCCGGGCGATGACGGTTTCGCGCGAATACTGCGGATAATCGGCCGTTTCATCGCCGGAGATCGAAATCCCCCCGGCCAACGTGATCAGATCGTTGATGAATGTGTTGCGCCCGGCGGTGATCAGCGGAGCGTCCTGCAGCACGAAGAGCACGCGCGGACCCGGCGCGTCGCCGCGGTTCGCCTCGACCGCGCGGATCCTGCGTTCCATCTCAGCCGCGACATCTGCGGCTTCAGCGGATCCCGTCACCCGGCCGAGAACCTGTATCGAGTATGCCACTCCGCGGACCGTCTTCGGATCGACCACGAAGACCGGGATCGACAGCCGGTCGAGCTGACGGCTCAGCGTCTCGAGCTGACTCGACGTCGTGATGACGACCAGATCGGGCTTGAGGGCGATGATTCGTTCGAGATCGGGATGAAGCGTGTCTCCGATCTTCTCGATCTTTGCCGCTGCCTCAGGGTAATCGCACCAGGATGTGACGCCGATGACGCGATCCCCGACCCCGATTGCGAAGAGCATTTCAGTGACGCTCGGCGCCAGTGAGATGATCCGCTTCGGGGGGCCGTCGATCGCGACTTGCCGGCCCAGTTCATCGGTGTAGATGCTGCTTCCGCGTGAGACAGTCTCGGGGCGCGTACAGCCGGTCACGGCGAGCAGCGCGGCAAGGCAGGCAAAGAGGACTGTTTTTATCGGTTCGGTCGGTTTCATCGCGGAAAAAAGAAAAACCCCGGACCCTTCTGGAATATGGGTCTGAGGTTCTTACTTTCTCCGAATGTAAGAAATGACGATGCGGTCGAATCTGACCGTCCCGGCATTGTCCTCATACTCTTTCATCCGAAGAGTCGTCAAGGAACCGTCAGGCAGGTCTCCTGGCTTGGTTCGCGACGGAACGAAACTTCATCAGTTTCGCATCGGGGACGCTGCCTTCTCGCATTCATTCACGCAATGGCGTCTGGACGTCCGCATCGAACCTCACAGTGGCGGTGACCGCGCGGGACTTCAACCCGCTTCCCTATTCTCCCGTTCCCGCCATCGGGAACAGGCACCTGATCGGCTTTGAAAAGATCTTGTCCTGGAACGAAGCGGCAACTTATCACGGGTATCCCGGCCAGTCAATTCCGTCTGTGAAATTCTCTTGAGACTTGGGCAAAAGAATGACATCATACCCGACTACCGGAGCCCCTTCAGAACTGTTGATCCGGTTCTGAGCTGAACATTCCTGAACCAGACCCCGAATGCCGATATCCCTCAGGATTGCCGGAAATATCAAACGAGGTTTCAATATCCGTGGTAAATCAAAAACATCAGTTACTTGACAGGATTTCATCGAGGAAGGCCCGCGTCGGAGTGATCGGACTTGGCTATGTCGGTCTGCCGCTGCTGGTTGAATTCGCGCAGGGCGGTTTCGTCTCGACCGGTTTCGAGGTCGATTCGAGGAAGGCCGATGCGATCAACAGGGGCGAGTCGTATATTCCGGACGTCCCGACCGCCAGCGTCAACGAGATGGTCGGCGCCGGCAGAATCAGCGCCACCACCGATTTCTCGTGTCTGAGGGACCAGGACATCATCATCATCTGTGTCCCGACTCCGCTCAGAAAGACCAAGGATCCTGATGTCTCCTACATCCTCTCGGCATCCGAGAAGATCTGCGAGAGCCTGCGCGCCGGCCAGTTGATCATCCTCGAATCGACAACCTATCCCGGCACCACCGACGAAGTGCTGCGTCCGATGTTCGACGAGGCCGGTTTCACCATCGATGATGATTATTTCCTGGCTTTCTCGCCTGAGCGCGTCGATCCCGGCAACGAAAAATTCAATACGCGCAACATCCCGAAGGTCGTCGGCGGAGTCACTGCCGCGAGCACTGACGTGGCGGCCGCAGCATACGGCGCGATAGTTGACCACGTCCACCGAACCTCGTCCGCCCGTGTCGCTGAGACGTGCAAGCTCCTCGAAAACACTTTCCGCGCCGTCAACATCGGTCTGGTCAATGAACTCGCACAGCTCTGCCACACGCTGGAAATCGATACCTGGGAAGTCATAGCCGCCGCGGCCACCAAACCGTTCGGATTCATGCCGTTCTACCCCGGACCCGGAATCGGCGGGCACTGCATTCCGCTCGATCCCCATTACCTGTCGTGGAAGGCCCGCATGCACGGCTTCGAGGCGCGGTTCATCTCACTGGCTGAAGAGGTCAATTCGCGGATGCCGGAACATGTCGTCGAACTGATCTCTGCCGGACTCAACTCCCATCGCAAGCCGGTCAACGGATCGAAAGTCCTCATCCTCGGCGTCGCGTACAAACGAGACATCGACGATATGCGCGAAAGTCCCGCCCTCGCCGTCATCGAAAAGCTGCAGAAACTCGGCGCGGATGTCTGTTACCACGATCCTTATGTCTCTGAAATCCATCTCGAGGCCAGCGACCAGATCATGAAAAGCATCGATCTCACCGCGGAGGCCGTCGCCGATGCCGACTGCGTCGCCATCATCACTGATCACCGGAAGATCGATTACGGCTGGATAGCGGATAAGGCCAGACTGGTCGTCGATACTCGAAACGCTACACGCGATCTGGTCGATGAGAGATTTGACGGCAAGATTGTCAGATTGTGAAGT